>DAOLNV010000062.1:28176-31945 GCA_035416745.1 Candidatus Hydrogenedentota bacterium
TGCGTCAGGACCCCGACATCATTCTGGTGGGGGAAATGCGCGACCTGGATACGATTGAGGCGGCGGTCACGGCGGCTGAGACCGGTCACTTGGTGTTTGCCACGCTGCACACGACGGGTGCGGTCCGTACCATCGACCGTATCGTGGACGCGTTTCCTACGAACCAGCAGGAGCAGATCCGCACGCAGCTCGCCGGTAACCTGAAGTCCGTGATTTCGCAGGCGCTTTTGCCCCGTAAAGGGGGGTTTGGGCGTGTGGCGGCGTTCGAGGTGATGATCACCACGCCGGCCATTCAGAACCTGATACGCGAGAACAAGTCGTACCGTATCACGTCCTCGATTCAAACAGGGCACAAGTATGGCATGAATCTGCTGGATGAACACTTGTTGGCGCTGTATCGCAAAGGCATCGTCACGTACGAAGTGGCTGCGGGTAAAGCCCAGAATCTCGAGGAATTCCGGGATGCCGCGATTAAGCTAGGCCTGGACGACGCGCCGAAGCCTGAAGAAGAGGGCGCGGTGAATGTCCGTCAGACGTAACGCGCGAGAGGAAATGTAAGCAATGGCCGTCACACACGAACGACCGATAGGCGACATTCTTGTCGACCATGGCGTGATTACGCCGCTGGAATTGGATGAGGCCCTTCAGCGTCAACGCCTGACCGGCGAGATGCTGGGGCGCGTGCTGGTCCAGATGGGCCTGTGCGACGAGCAGGCGGTGGTCGAGGCGCTCGGCGTGCAGTCGGGCATGGAGCGCGTCGACATCACCAAGATCCAGGTGTCGGGCGAGGTGCTCGGAAAGGTGTCGGCGGACATAGCGCGGTTCTACAGCATCGTGCCGGTTCGTTTCGACGACGGCGTGCTGACGGTTGCGATGGCCGACCCCTTGAACCTGGGCATCATAGACGATCTCTCGCAGATCCTGGGATACAGGGTGAAAGGGGCGGTGAGCAACGAGCAGGCCATAGCCTCGTTTATCAAGAACAACTACTCGTACGAGAGCGAGTCGGTGCACGAAACCCTCCGGGACCTGGTCGAACGGGTGGGCGATGCCGAGTTGACCTCCGAGGAATTGGGACAGCAGGAAATCGTTGGCGACGCCGAGAACCTTGTCGAGCTGGCACAGGAACCTGAGATCATCAAGATCGTCAACCTGGTGCTGCTCGAGGCCGTGCAGAAGCGCGCATCCGATATTCACTTCGAGACCTACGAAGACGATTTTCGCATTCGCATCCGCGTCGACGGCGTGCTGCACGAAATCGTCAGTCCGCCGAAGACCATGGCGCTGGCGCTCGTCTCGCGCGTGAAAATCATGTGCGACATGGACATTGGTGAACGGCGCCTTCCCCAGGACGCGCGCATCGACCTTAAGATCGGCGACGCGGAGGTCGATATCCGCGTAGGCACCCTGCCGACGCTGTACGGCGAAAACGTGGTGATGCGTTTGCTCGACCGCACGGCCGTGCGCATCGACCTGGACGCCCTTGGGTTCTCGCCCGATGTGCTCAAGAAGATCCGGAACCTCATCGCGAAGCCGAACGGCATTTTCCTGGTCACGGGCCCCACGGGTTCGGGCAAGTCCACCACCCTGTACGGCGCTTTGAAAGAATTGAACCAGGTCGGCGTGAAGATCATCACGACGGAGGACCCCGTCGAGTTGCACATCGACCAGCTGGTGCAGGTCCAGGTGCGCGAACAGGTCGGGCTCACGTTCGCGGCCTGTTTGCGGTCCATCCTGCGCCAGGACCCCGATATTGTCATGGTCGGTGAAATCCGCGACCTCGAGACCGCCCAGATCGCGGTCGAGGCCTCGCTGACAGGTCACTTGGTGCTGAGCACGCTGCACACCAACAGCGCTCCCGAGACCATCACGCGCTTGCTCGATATGGACCTCGAACCGTACCTGATCACGTCGTCGCTCGAGGGCGTATTGGCCCAGCGGCTGGTGCGGACGTTGTGCCGCCACTGCAAAGAGGCGTACCAGCCGGATAAGGAAGAGATGGATATGCTGGGAGTTCCGGCATCGTGGCGCAACGACCCGAAGTTCAAGCTATTCCGTCCCAACGGGTGCGTAGCCTGCAATTTCACCGGGTACTCGGGCCGCACGGGCCTGTTCGAGATGATGAACGTGGACGAAACCGTCCGCGATATGATCCTATCGCGCGTGATGTCACACGAGTTGCGCAAGTACGCCCGGTCCAAAGGGATGCGCACCCTTCGCGAAGAGGGCCTTATCAAGTGCGTGCAGGGCATTACAAGCGCCCAGGAAGTCCTGCTGCACACGGATCGTTACGACGACTAAGGGAGGAGCGTTGCCGTGCCGAAATACGCGTACAAGGCGATGAACAAGGATGGCAAGGAGAGCTTCGGCATTGTCGAGTCGGAAAACCAGGCCCTTGCCATCAACGATATCCGCCAGATGGGCTTGTATCCCACCAAGGTTTATGAAGCCCGCAAGAGCGACGAGAAGCGTGCCCGCAAAGAGAAGGGCGGGCTGAGCGAGCTGTATTTCGGCGGGGTGAAGACGAAACAACTGGTGGTGATGACCCGCCAGCTTTCGACGCTGATCGACGCCGGCCTGCCCCTGTTGCGCAGCATCAACGTGCTGATCATGCAGCTCAAACCCTGCAAACTGCGCGACATCTTGAAGGAAGTGCGCGAAGACATTCAGTCGGGGTCAACGTTTTCGGAAGGGTTGGCGAAGCATCCCAAGGAATTCGACCGCTTGTACGTCAACATGGTGCGCGCGGGCGAGGTCGGCGGTATGCTCGAGGTGGTGCTCCAGCGCCTGGCCCAGTTCATGGAACGCCGCCAGGCGTTGAAACGCCGCGTCAAGGGCGCCATGGTTTACCCCATTGCCGTGCTCCTCGTGGCCACCGGCATCGTGTGGTTCCTGTTGTCCTACGTCGTGCCCGAGTTCGCGGTCATTTTCGAGGATTTCGGAGCGAAACTGCCCTGGATGACGCAGTTCCTGATCAAGTGCGGCGACTTCGCCCGGTTCGAGTGGTGGAAAGTCTCGCTGTACTTCAACGGTACGATTATCGGCATCAAGATCCTCAGCAAGATTCATGTTGTGAAGCGCATCATGGACCGCGTGGTGTTGCGGGTACCCCTGGTGGGCGATTTGGTGACCAAGGTGGCCGTGGCGCGGTTCTCGCGCACCCTGGGCACTCTGATCACCTCCGGCGTGCCGATCCTGCAGTCCCTGCGCATCACGAAAGAGACCATCGGCAACGAGGTCATCGAGAACGCCATCCAGAAGGTGCACGACAGCATCAAGGAGGGGGACACCATCGCCGCCCCGCTCGACGAAGCGAAGGTGTTTCCCGCGATGGTGGTCAACATGATCGACGTCGGCGAAGAGACCGGCAGCCTGGACGCCATGCTGATGAAGGTTGCGGACATTTATGACGCGGAGGTCGAGGCGGCGGTTGAAGCTCTGCTGGCCCTCATGGAGCCGGCCATGATCGTGATCCTGGGCTTTATCTGCGGCTTTATCGTGATATCCATGTATCTGCCGATCTTCTCCCTGGCGGACGTGATGAGCGGCGTATAACGCGCTGTTTGGCGGCGCCCGGGCGGTGGAAAACAACTGAAGGAGTGCGAGTGATGACAAGAAAACACGGGTTCACGCTGATCGAGCTATTGGTGGTGATTGCCATCATCGGCATTCTGGCAGCCATCGTGGTGCCCAACGTCACCAACTGGATCGCAAAAGCGCGCATGGCGCGCGCCGTCGAGGAAATACGCGGCGCGGACCTCGCCATGAC
>DAOLNV010000062.1:32045-33317 GCA_035416745.1 Candidatus Hydrogenedentota bacterium
GCTCCGACCAAGCTGCCGGTCTATATCTTCTCGACCGGCATGAACCAGGCCTGCGACCAATTGTTTTCGCTGGGCGCCAGCACGGCCGGCTATGTCTGGTCCGAGGCATTTGAAGACTTTCCGGGCTATGCGCCTAACGAGGAGTATTTCGGCGGCGGCGACGACATCAACAATTGGGACTCGGAAGCCGGTTGGACCGGGTTCTACAGTTAATCAACTGCGGACAGGGGCGGCGCCCCGGACGCGACGCCCCTGTCTCATGGAATCATAGCGATATGAACATGCGAGGCACGAGACATTCGGGGTTTACCCTGATCGAGCTGCTGGTCGTACTGGCCATCATGGGCATTCTGGCCGCCGTGGTCATTCCCACGCTAGTCAAGGCCGGCGCCTTCCAGAAAGAGTATGTCTCGCAGAGCGGCCGCACCCTCTACAACATGCTGCGGGCCGCCGAGTTCCATGCCGCCACCTACAACGTCGAGACCTGCCTGGCCTACGCGGCCGAACAACAGCTGGACAGCCGCGACCCGGTGCTTTTGCCCCCCGTAATCGTCGCCCGCAGCGTGGGCGTCTTCCGCCGCGCCACAGACGCGGAATTGCGCCAGTGGGAGCTTGACCCTGACTACGCGGGCGGACCCAACGAGATCCTTCCCCAGGAAAAAGGCATCAAGCCCGAAACGCCGGTTTTCGTCCCGGTGGCGGAGATCGAGCTGACCGAGCTGAGCGAGGGCGCCTGCGTCCTCGGCGACTTTGACATGAGTGTTGTCCCGGCCGAATACCGCCCTTTCTGGGAGGAAATGACGGGTTATCCGGCCAAGGGACTCCGGGCCGTGCGCATCCGCAACGAAGAGGGCGTGCTTGTCGTGCCCAATGTCCCGTACCCGAACCCGGATCCGAATACTAAACCGTATACCTACGAAGTGCCCGACTGCTGGGCGGCGCACGTGTTCGTGCCCGCGGGGTATGTGGACACGACGACGACGCAGGAGCGGCTGGTGATGAACGTCGGCTCGACGCCCGACAGCGACTTGGATGATCGGTTCATCGAGCCCGATGCGCCGATCAGGGAACCGTTGGAGACGGTGAAGGTACAGATATCGAAGTCGTCCGGACGCATCAAGCTGGTGGAATGAGGAGGACAGGCGTGAACAAGCGGCACGGATATTCGCTCCTCGAGGTGCTTATCGCGCTGGCCATCCTGATGATCGGCATCATCGCGGTGTACCGGCTGTTTCCGATTTCGATGCGCGAGGCGCGCATGGCCGACGAGAA
>DAOLNV010000062.1:33417-35193 GCA_035416745.1 Candidatus Hydrogenedentota bacterium
GACGACTACACGCTGTTGGCGGCGGCGAACAGTGCCTACTCGATGTACGAGAGTTACGCCACGGTGCTGCAGCGCATGCGCGGCGCCAGCGGCATTTACTACCAGCGCGCCCTGTTTACGGTGCAGATGCCGGACGGGCGCTACGAAACCTTTGCGACATATGTCGTGGAACAATAGGCGCGGCGCGCCCGGGGCGCGGCGCCACAAAATGGAGTACAGGCCATGACGGCCCCGAGACAGAACGCACGCAACGGACACCGGCGGACAGCGCGGGGGTTTACCCTCGTCGAACTGCTGGTGGCCATGGCGATTCTGTCCATCCTCACGCTGGCCCTGTTCATGCTGTTCCGCGCGAGCCTCGGCGCGTACCGGAGCACCAAGAGGGCCATGGACGCCAGCGAGGTGACCCAGACCGCGTTCCGCGTCCTCGAACGCGACGTCGTGCAGGGCTTCGCCGCCAAACACTACGGCGACGCCTCCAGCTTCTTCGGATGCCCCTACGGCATGACCATGATCTGCACCCTCGAAGCGGCCGACGTGTACGCGTACAACACCGCCCGTGTCTCCTACGTCGTACACAGCTTTGCGGGAAGCCAAATCGTGGATACCATAACGGACGGCCCCGACGTGGACGTGCCCACCTACGGCATTATCCGGTACATCGAGCCCGGCATCGACACCCTGAGCAACTACCCCGTCCAGTGGCCGGATTACACACAATCCACATGGGCGCCTGAGCTACCCGACTACCCCTTGTGGAACCAGTTGAACGAGATCTATCGGCAATTCGGGCCCGATCCTGCTGCTATGGGCTTTATTCAGTCAGTGGGTCCCGAAAAGCTCGAGGCGATGCTTCAAGCCAAGAAACACGAACTCTGGCTGGCCATGTTGGGAGACCGGCCAGAGCCATTTGCCGCGTACGGTGTGCTTCCCCGTTTGTGGGATGACCCGGCCGCGCCCGGCACCAACTGGGGCGGCGGCTCGTTCTCTGACCAGTGGGACAAGAAGTACCCAGAGGACTACATCATTGCCGAAGGCGTCCTGGCCTCGGATTCCAGTGTTTTGCTCCCTCCGCTGGATGTTGTTGACTGGTTCAGGTACGGCTACACGGCGGGCGAGGTGAAAGACCTGGCGCGGCTCGGCCTCGTGCAGATGATTCCCTACTGGCACGCGGTGGACATCGCTAATCTCGGGGTCGCTCCCGATGCCCCTTCGGGTGAACCCGGAGACATCAACTACCCGTTCATCAACAAGTATGGTTCGCCGTTGTATCCGTACCCTCCGAGTCTGGTGGCGGTTGATATGCGGTTTGCGTTCCGGGCGCCGAACCTGGGCGAGCAGCGCTACGTGCGTCAGTTATCGCACACGTTTCAAGTACCCGTGGGCTACCGGCGGCCCCTCATGGCAGTGGAGTAGCAGTTGAATGCGCGCGGCACAGGGTCCCATGGATGTTCGGGGCATGCGCGGCACTGGCTGGCACGCAAGGAAGGGAGTTGACATGCGCAGACGACGCGGCACGCGCGGTCAGGCGCTGGTGATCGCCATTTTTATTCTGGCGTTTCTCACGGCCATCGCCATCGCCTTGTTCACGAGCACGCGCCTGCAGCTCCGCCGGGCCCTCAACCTGTCCAACCGCATCCAGGCGGCGCAGGCCGCCGAAGCCGGTCTCGCCATGGCCCAGGCGTTCCTGCGCCACGACGGCTACATGCACACCACCGCCACTTCCTACGATTTCGCGTTCAAGACCTATTTCAACGGCGCGGCATTCGCCGGGAA
>DAOLNV010000063.1:0-14358 GCA_035416745.1 Candidatus Hydrogenedentota bacterium
CGCTGAGCGCGACGGACCCGGACGGGGACGCGCTGGCGTTCACGGCGGCGGGCCTGCCTGCGTTTGCGAGCCTGGTGGACCACGGGGACGGGACGGCGACCTTGACCCTTGCCCCCGGCTATGACGATTCCGGGAGCTACCCGGGCGTGGAGATCACGGTTACGGACGATGGCGAACCGCCGTTGAGCGACAGCGAGACGATCACGATCACGGTAGCGGACGTGCCAGTCGAGACACTCGAAATCTCCCGTGAAGTTTCGCCTGAGCGGTACACTCCGGGTCAGACCCTGGACGTTGCCGTGACGTTCACATACGACGGGTCCGACCCCGTGACGGCGCTCGGCCTGTTCGAAACACTGCCTGATGGCTGGACGTACGTCGAGCCGGTCAGTGGGCCGTCCGCAGTGATATCGCCGACGCCCGGCCAAGGCGGGACTCTGGAGTTCGCTTGGCTGGCCGTGCCGGCGTTCCCTGCAACGTTTGTATATCGCGTGGAGGTTCCTGCTGAGGAAAGCGGGACACAGATGATCTCCGGCTATGCTGAGTACCGTCTGTGCTGCGACCCAATCCAAACGTCTGTTCTGGAGACATCTATTCCAGAGCAGAGTGCGCCGGTCGCGAACCCGGATTCGTATACGGTGCCCGAAGACCAGACGCTGACGATTGTGGCGCCGGGTGTCTTGGGCAACGATACCGATGCGGAGGGCAACGCGTTGGCGGCGGTGTTGGTGACTGGCCCCGGCCACGGTGCTCTGACGTTCAATGCGGATGGGTCGTTCGTATACACGCCCGCGGCGAATTACAACGGCGCGGACAGCTTCACGTACAGGGCCAACGACGGCTCGCTTGACAGCAACGAAGCGGCGGTGACCATCACGGTCACGCCGGTCAACGATGCGCCGGTTGCGGACGCGGGCGATGACCAGATCAACGCGCTCACCGGCCGGACAATCACCCTGGACGGCAGCGACTCGTACGACGTGGACGGCGACTTGATCGCTTACGAGTGGCGTTTCCAGACTCTGCCGCCCGCGAGTGCGTTGACGGACAACGATATCGCCGGTTGGGATACCGCCAGTCCGTCGTTCATTCCGGACGTTGCGGGCGATTTCGTGCTCGAGCTGGTGGTGAGGGACTACGAGCTGGACAGTGATCCGGATTACGTGATGGTCTCGGCTGACGCGCAGGCTGCCCCGAACGCTGATGCCGGCGGGAATCAGGAGACCTTGCTCGGCGATGTGGTGGTGCTGGATGGATGCAGCAGTTACGACCCGGACAATGGTCCGGAGCCTCTTACGTACGCCTGGAGCTTCTTCAGCGTGGCGGCCGGGAGCGCGTTGACGGACGACGACATCGTCGACAGTACCTTGTGCAGTGCGTCGTTCACGCCGGACGTGGCGGGGGTGTACGAACTGGTGCTCACCGTATCGGATGGGTTTGAATCTGATATCGCTGTAGCCGTTATCACGGTTACGGAGCAGGAGAACGTGCCGCCGGTTGCCGATGCCGGCTCTGACCAGAGTGTTGCGTATGGAACCCAAGCCTATCTCGATGGGTCGGCCAGTTATGACCCGGATAGCGGGCCTCAGCCATTGGCGTTCCTGTGGAGTTTTGTCTCCCTGCCGGCTCTTAGCGGGCTGACCAATGACGACATTTCCGGGCGGACGACGGCGCTTCCCTGGTTCACTCCGGATGTGGCCGGGAACTACGTGCTGCAGCTGGAAGTGACGGATGGCGAGGACACGGCGACGGACAATGTCGAGGTCATCTGCGTAAAAGAACTGACTTTCCAGGACGTGACCGGCCGCGTCTCCATGAGTACTGCCAACGAAAGCGCGTACATGACAAGTCGCATCACGCGCATGATGGTTTGCACGGCAGACCTGACCATTACCAATGTTTCAACGGAAACAATTGAACTCCCGATACACGCCGTTTTCGTGGGCACTGCGCCAGGATCGATTCCCGGTCGCTGGCAGATCGATATGCCGGAAGCCAGCGGCCAGAGGGAGAATGGTGATTTCTATTACGATTTGGGCGAGAAGACCGGTATCACGGAGTTGCTCCCCGGGCAATCCGTGACGTTCCAGATCAAGTTTGTGTTCCATTTCTCGTTGCTTCACCGATTCTCCGAGGTGATTCAGGTGTGGGGCATGGCGCCATAAGACAACAACGGTACGCGGGCTGCTTGCGGGACACGGATAGACCCGTAAGTAGCCCGCGAAAAGTGATGCGAGTCACTGGTGCGAAGAACAGGAGGTTCAGTTTTATGTGCAAACGATACTTCGCGATGAGCCCCATCATTCTGGCCGCCAGCCTGTGTTGCGCTGGAACGGGTTACGCAACATTGGTCAACGGAGATTTCTCCAGCGGCCTGGACGGATGGTCGGTTCAGGGAGACGTAGCCGTTGAAAGCGGGGCGGCCGTTTTGAGAGACGATGCCGAGTGGTACAGCCTCCTGTTTCAAGGCGCTGCTTTGGAGCCGGGGGCATATACCCTCCAATTCGATTTTTTCAATGCGCTGTCGGGTGACGTGCCGGATTTCGCGCTCGGGCCGGACTACTTCGTGGCCAGCCTGTACTTCACCGATGACCTCGGGGCGTTCGACCTGCTCAATGGCGTGTATGACGACGCCATCGGCTTGATGGACATGGACTTCGCGGGGATCATCTCGTCGAGCGGCTCGATTGCTCCTGTGGCCGGGATGGATGGGTGGTATCGGTACTCGATCGGTTTCAGTAACGCCTATGCGTATGCGATTCCCGTGTTTGAGATGATGGACTTCAATTTCGTCGACAACGACAGCGGGGTGGGGGTCGACAACGTAAGGATTGATCCCATCATTCCCGAGCCGGCTACCGCGCTTCTGTTCGCATGCGGTTTGGCGTTGCGTGCCGCTTGGAAACGCCGTGCGGCCAAGTAGAGCCGGCGGCGATGACAGGTTGACGGTAGGCGGTCTGTTGGATTCTTGAGTGAGGGGGCCTTTGCCCGAATTGACAGAGCGGAGGACAACACCAGGATGGTTTCTTCGCGGGCAAAGGCCCCTTTCTGTAATTTCGGGTAGTAGAGAGGGATGCCGGATCCTGCAAGCCCGATGCAGTTAGTTCTCGTGTTTTGGAGGGAAACGACTTGTCAAGGAATTGGGCATGTGGAAATACACACGTTGGAGAGGAATCTTGGCGGCGGCAAGGCAGATGCACTGTAAACCCGAGTAAGCGCGCTGCCGTGCATGCGAGCATCGGATATAAAAAGGGCACATTTGTTGGGAGGAACCAAAATGGGGATCGGTAGGGGTACCTGGAACTCCCGGCCGGGGGCAGTCGGGAACAATGGAGAGTATGCGGCATCCACCGGGCGTACAGGGTTCTGGCACGTTGCGTGTGAATTGCTGCTGCTGGCTGGCGTGATGGCAGAGGCTCTCCCGGCATGGGGCGCAGAGTCCAGTCCGGCTGTCCCTATCCGCTGGAGAGCGGAAGGTCTTGTTTCTGGTGCCGCGGCCACCACGGAGTCGATGGCCTCCCTTGGTTCCGGACCCAGCCGGCACGTCATTGCTCAGTTTGACCGCGCGCTTGATGCGCAGGAGCGGGCCAAACTGCGCGCGGCGGGGGTAAACCTCCTCCGATATCTTGATGGCAACGCCTACTTCGCGCGAATCAGCGGCAAAGAGGCGGGTCTGCGCGCGGCAGAGGATGCCGGACTTGCGGCGGCGTTCGAGGTCAGACCCGAGTGGAAACTGGACCCGATGCTTCTCAAGGGCGCCTACCCGTCGTATTGTGTTTTCGATAGCCGGGGGGCCCAGGGACGGCTTGCCAAGGACAAGTTGTCAAAAGGGGGTGATGAGCAGGTCGAGACCTTGGCAATCTATGTCATTTTTCAGGCGGATGTCGAGCTGGAGCGGGACGGGGTAGATGCTCTCGAGCGCGTTGGCGGGGCTGTGCGCAGCTACATGCGGAGCATTAATGGGCTGGTGGCGTGGATTCCCCTGGCGAATCTCTCCGCGCTTGCCGCGGAAGACGTTGTGGAGTGGATCGAACCCCCCTTGCCGCCGTTTGACGTGAACAACGATTCCAACCGGGTAATCACCCAGGTCGATACCGTGAACGCCCCGCCGTACGGATTGGACGGCTCCGGGATCAACGTGCTCGTGTATGACGGCGGCACCGCGCTGGCCAGCCACGTGGATTTCGACGGGCGATTGACCGTATACGACGCATCAGGTCTTCATTACCATCCAACGCACGTGGCGGGAACGATTGGCGGCAGCGGAATCGGCAGTGCGGGGGCGGGAGGGACGGCCCTCCAATGGCGCGGCATGGCGCCCGCGGTCACCATCGCCTCGTACGGGTTCGAGTACGACGGCACGGGCACATTTCTGTACACCAACCCAGGCGACCTGGAAGATGACTATGACGAGGCAATAAACGTCCACGGGGCGATGATATCCAACAACTCGATCGGCACCAATGTTGCTGCAAACGGGTTTCCCTGCGAATACGAGGGCGATTATGGGGCCACGTCGATGCTCATCGACGCCATCGTGTGCGGCAGTCTCGGCGCTCCCATGCGCATCATCTGGGCCAACGGGAATGAACGGGGCCCTGGAACGTGTGGCACCACATACCACACGACGGCCCCGCCTGCCTGCGCCAAGAACCACATTACCGTGGGCGCGTTGAATTCGAACAACGACAGCATGACGGACTTTTCGAGCTGGGGACCGGCGGACGATGGCCGCATCAAACCCGACATCTGCGCGCCGGGCTGTCAGTCCAATGGAGACGGAGGCGTTACGTCGACGTGGTCCGATGGCGGTTACGGGACGATCTGCGGAACGTCGATGGCCGCCCCGACCGTTACCGGCCTGGGGGCCCTGATTCTGCAGGAGTGGAAGAACCTGTTTCCGGGCTGCCCGTTGCCGCGCAATTCCATGCTTAAGGTCTTGTTGGCGCACAACGCTGCGGACCTGGGAAATGCGGGGCCTGATTACAAATTCGGATACGGGTCCGTACGAACGCAAAACACCATCGACTTTCTGCGCGGGGGCAGTATTCGCGAAGATTCGCTGGACAACGGCGGGCAGAAGAAGTTCTACGTTGACATTGCCTCGGGAACGCCCAGCCTCAAGGTGACGATCGCGTGGGACGACCCCCCCGGCGCCGCCAATACAATTCCTGAACTCGTGAACAACCTTGACCTGACGGTGGTCAGCCCCGCCAGCACGACCTACTATCCTTGGACGCTTGACCCCGCGAACCCTTCCTCGCCGGCGGTTCGGACGCAGCCTGACGCGCGCAACAATATCGAACAAGTGGTGGTCGATTCGCCCGCGACAGGTGTCTGGGAGATCGTGGTGAATGGTACATCGGTTCCGGGCGGGCCCCAAGTGTTTTCCCTGGCGGCTACCCCGGACTTCGTGGGTTGTTTCAGATCATCGCAAGGAGCGGTGTCTCTGAATGCGCCGAGCTACGGGTGTTCTTCGACGGCTATCGTGAGGGTCAGTGATTGTGATTTGAACCAGGATCCCGGCGCTCTTGATACCGTTACCGTTACCGTGGATTCCACTTCGGAACCCGCTGGAGAGAGCGTTGTCTTGACGGAAGTGAGCCAGAACACAGGCGCTTTTGCCGGGCCGATAGCTCTGTCCACGACAAACAGTCCGGGCGTTCTTCTGGTCAACGAGGGCGACACCGTCACCGCCAGGTATCACGACGACGACAACGGTTCCGGCGTTCCCGCGGATGTCACGGCCACCGCGATAGTAGATTGTTCGGCGCCCGTATTTGCGGGCCTCGAGAGCGCCAGCGCGGGTCCGGGCCGCGTTGACCTCGCGTGGAGCGCTGCCGCCGATCCCAGCGTGCCGGCCAAGTACAACGTTTATCGGGATCTGGCCCCGGGCGGCCCGATAGGGACGTTCATTGGCACGACACCAAACTTAGCGTACTCCGATACAACCGTTGGCCCCAACCAGACATATTACTACGTGGTGCGCGCCGTAGATGCCCTGGGGAACGAAGACACCAATACGGTCGAACGGAGCGCGACAACACCGAATTGGGTGACAATCGGCTCGGGTACGGACAGTTGGTACTTCCCGATGAGCACTTGGTTCCACGATGCCCGCACGCAGGTGATCTATCTGGCCTCCGAGATCGGGACGCCGTGCGCCATCACTTCCCTCGCGTTGGACGTCACGACTCTTCCCGGCCAGGCGATGAACAATTGGACCATCCGACTGAAGCATACCTCGATGAGTTCGTACGGGTCCTCTCCTGCATGGGAAGGCACGGGATGGACCGTCGGGTATCAGGCAAACGAAACGGTGTCCAATACGGGGTGGGTCACCTTCGAATTTCCGACACCGTTCCCTTATAACGGAACAGACAATCTCCTCATTGATTTCTCCTTCAACAACAGTTCATATACCAGCGACGGCTATTGCCGGTACACAGATACCAGCGTATCACGGACCATTTGTTACGAGACAGATAGCGGATACGGCGACCCGCTCAGTTGGTCTGGGACAGCTAACCCCACGCCTTATGTGACTACCCTTGTGCCCAACCTGATGCTTTTCCTGGAGCCGTTGTCGTCGGAATTGGTCGTAACGCCCGCGGAGGGCTTTGAATCCTCCGGTATGGAAGGGGGGCCGTTTGAACCTGACTCAAAGACCTACACACTCTCTAATCCGGGCGGAGGTTCTTTGAATTGGTCCGTGTCGGCGGGTCATCCATGGGTTGACGCGGCGCCTGCGAGCGGAACGCTCGTGGGAGGCGCGTCCACGACGGTGGAACTGGCTCTGAATGCGAATGCGGATACTCTGCCTGCCGGTGTTCATACAGATACGGCGGTCTTCGCCGATCTCACGAACAGCGCGGAGTACACGCGCAGCGTGACGCTCACTGTGCTTCCACCTACTCCCATATTGACCGTCGAAGAACTCCAGCTGATCGGCAACGACCCAGGCTATCCGCTTAACGGGCACTATGTCCTGACTCAGGATATCGATGCGTCATCGACGGCCGGTTGGAACAGCGGCGCGGGGTTTGACCCGATCGGTAGTTCATCACTGCCGTTTACGGGCAAATTTGACGGTCAGGGGTACGTCGTCACCGGGCTTACGATCAACCGGCCGGGCGAGAACTATGTGGGCCTTCTCGCGGCGCTGGGCGCGGGCGGCGTCGTGCAGAACCTTGGCCTCGAGGACAGTGCGGTTACGGGTGCGCAGTACGTCGGCGGCCTGACGGGCAATCTCCCAGCAGGCAGCACGGTATTGCAGTGTTTCTCGAGAGGCGCGGTGGCGGGCACGTCTTACGTTGGCGGTCTGGCGGGTCAGAACTACGGCGCGATATCCCAGTCTTACGCGACCGGGATCGTGACCGCGACGGCCAGCTACGCGGGCGGCCTGACCGGCTGGAACACCGGCACGGTAACTCAATGCTACGCGACGGGCGCGGTGACGGCCACAACCAGCTATGGCGGCGGCCTGGTGGGGTACAACGCTTACGGCACGTGCTCCCAGTCTTATGCGACGGGCGCGGTGGCCAGCGTCCGGTACGTGGGCGGCCTGGCAGGCAGGAACTTCAGCGGGATTGTATCCAAGTGCTACTCGACGGGCGCGGTGACGGGCACGACGGATGCGGGTGGGCTGCTGGGGCTGACCGCCAGCGGCACGGTGGAATTCTCGTTCTGGGATACCCAGACCAGTGGGAAGACGACCTCCTCAGGCGGCACGGGGCTCACCACGGCGCAAATGCAGACCGAGACCACGTTCACAGGCGCAGGCTGGGACTTTGTCACGGTCTGGTACATGCTCGAGGGAGGCTCCTATCCGTATCTGGCGAATCCGCCGCAACGCACGGTTCCCAGCGTGACGGGTCTGAGCGAAGCGGACGCCGTCATGGAGTTGGAAAGTTCTGGTCTGTCCGTGGAAATCTCTTACGAATACAGCAATTTTGTTGCGGTGGGCTTTGTGATCAGCCAGAGCGTGCCGGAAGGTGAAGGATTGAACGCCGGCGCGCCGGTGCACCTTGTTGTCTCCCTTGGCCCCGAGTCTCCCGTTGCCGTGCCTGATGTCGTTGGGCTGTTGCAAGCCGATGCCGAAACAGCGATCACGGCTGTTGGCTTGACCGTGGGCGTAGTGACACAGCAATACAGTGAGACCGTACCTTCCGGTGCTGTGATCAGCCAGGATCCGGCAGGAGGCACGGAGGTGGTTCCGGGGAGCGCCGTGAACCTTGTTGTCTCGCTCGGGGCGCCGCCTTCTATCCCCATATCGAGCATCGAGGAGTTGCAGTTGATCGGCAACGACCCCGCCTATCCATTGGACGCAGACTACATCCTGACCCAGGATATCGATGCCTCGGCCACAGCCAGCTGGAATGGAGGAAAGGGGTTTAGCCCGGTCGGGACGCATGACTGGCAAGATCCGGTGGCGCGGGCATTTACCGGCTCCTTTGACGGACAGGGGCACGCTATCACGGCGCTGACGATAGATCGTCCCGACGAAGACTACATCGGGCTCTTCGGGGCGATCGAGATTGGCGGGAGCGTCGAGAATCTCGCCATCAAGGAGGCGTCGGCGTTGGGTTCTTATTGCGTCGGCCTCCTGGTCGGCTATAACAAGGGCGCAATATCAAATTGCCATACAAGCGGGGTCGTGACGGGCGACGATGACGCTGGCGGCCTGATGGGCTTCAATTTGGGCGGAACAATATCGCAGTGCTCCGCGGCCTGTTCGGTTACATCGACTGCGGGTTACGCTGGAGGCCTGGCGGGCAATAATTTCGGCTCGATATCCGAAACCTATACGTCGGGGGTGGTCACAGCCAATACCACTTGCGTTGGCGGCCTGCTGGGTTTCAGTATGAACTGCACGCTATCCGACTGCTATTCGACATGCGAAGTAACGGCTCAGGATACCATCGGCGGTCTCGTCGGATATAACTCGCCTTCCAACACGATAATCCGTTGCTACGCAACAGGTCTCGTGAACGGCGTTACAAACACCGGAGGCTTGGTGGGCGTAAACAACGGAGGCACTGTCGAGGATTCGTTCTGGGATACCGAGACCAGCGGGATGACGGTATCCGACGGTGGTACAGGACTGCCAACGGCGCAGATGCAAACCCTAAGCACGTTTACGGCCGTTGGGTGGGATTTCGATACGGTGTGGTACATGCTGGCCGGCGGCTCTTACCCGTATTTGGGCGCGTTGCCGCAGACCGTCGTGCCTGACGTGTCGGCCATGTTCGAAGCGGATGCGGTGGCGGCCCTCGAAGCCGCCGGCCTGACGGGGCGCGTGACCTACGAGTACAGCGAGACCATACCCGAGGGCCAGGTGGTCAGTCAGCATCCTCCTGCGTCATCTTCCATCAACGCGGGAACCGGCGTGAACGTCGCGGTGTCTCTGGGTCCGGCTGCGCCGGTAGCGATGGACGACAGCTACACGACCTGCGCGGACACGCCGTTGTCGGTTCCGGCGCCGGGTGTTCTGGGCAACGACACGGATCCTCAGGGCGCTCCACTCACGGCGGCCCTTGTCAGCAATGTGAGCTACGGCACCCTGACGCTGAATACGGACGGGTCGTTCGAGTATGCACCAGATTCCGGGTATGTCGGACCGGACACCTTTACGTATGCCGCCAACGACGGTGGGTTGAACAGCAACGTCGCGACGGTGACGATCACTGTCACGTCGTGTGTAGTAGATATGGCAGCCACCCGGTCGTTCTGGTATCACAAGTATGCGTCGCCGGGAGTCGAGGAGATCACAGTAACCATCGAGAACCTGGGGGCAGACGATCTCACCGCCCTGTCGGTCATCGAACAGCTTCCGGAGGAGTGGATATTCGATTCGCTGGTCAGCTTCGACCCGCCGGGATGCGGTCCCGCGACGGTCCCGAGTTCCGGTGCGACCGGCACGCTCGAGTTTGTCTGGACCTGCATCCCCGAGTTCCCGTACACATTCACCTATCGCGTGAACGTGCCCTCGGGTCAGACGGGCGACATGTCGTTCTCGGGCGAGGTGCTCTACAGACGGGGCGGCACTGAGCAGACGGCCGCGATTGGGTGTCTGGGTTCGGTGGCGGAACGTATCCATCATTCGCTGGACTACAATCCCGCGAATTACCTGATCAGTGTGTCGGAGATCCTGCGGGTGATCCAGTTCTATAACCTTGGCGGGTATCACTGCGCCGTTGGGACCGAGGACGGGTACGAACCTGGCCTTTCGGGAGCGCCCGATCCCTGCTGTGTGCCGCACGATAGCGACTACAACCCGCAGGACTGGAGAATCAGCGTGTCGGAAATTCTGCGGGTCATCCAGTTCTACAACCTTGGCGGCTACCACGTCGCGGAAGGCACGGAAGACGGTTATACTCCGGGTCTTGCCACCAAAGCAGCGGCCAAGAGCATCGAGACGGATGATGCGAAGCTCCTGACTCCGGATGCGGCACTCCCCGCGTTGTACGCCGTGCGCGATATCGCCGCCAACGGAGACGCCTCCGAAGTGACAGTGACGTTCACCGGCGTCGGCGGCGAACCCATCTCCGCCCTCGGCCTCGTGGAAACGCTCCCAGAAGGCTGGATCTTCGAGGGAATCGTTGATGCCTCGGAACCGCCAGCCATCGCGCCTGTCGAAGGCGAATCGGGCGACCTGGGTTTCGCATGGTTGTGGCCACCCGCATTGCCGGCCCACGTGACCTACCGCATACGCTCGAACATCGGCAAGACCGCCGCGGCAGACCTCGTTGGAAAGGCCCTGTACCGCACCTCCGGCGTGGAACAGCAAGCGCTGGTCGCATATGGACCGCCACAGACGCTGTATGCCGATGCAAATGCGGTTGAGCAAGGTGATGGGACGGGGGAGAGACCGTTTGCGACCATTGCGGAAGCCGTGGCAGCTTCCGCAGGCGGACGTGGCGACACGATCGTGCTACGCCCCGGCGCATACTGCGAATCGCCGCTGGTGCTCCTGCCTCACACGACCTTGATGAGCGAGGCCGGGCCGTACAGCACGCAACTTGCCGGGGACGCCAGCGAGTCCGCTCTCATTGTAGCCACTGAAGGCTGTGTGGTGCGCGGTCTGGCCGCCCATTCCGCCGAAGTGGCTCTGCGCGTCGGCGCGGGGATGCATGCGGAGGTCACGAACTGCGTCCTGCACACCAACGGCGTAGGCTTGCTGGCCGACAAAGAGGCTTCCGTGGTGCTCGCCAACAACACCGTTTACGGGAACGCCCCGTACGGCGCGTGGGGCGGTCCGGCAGCGACGTTCGTGCTGCTGGCCAACAACGTGTTTGCAGGCAATGCCACGGCACTGTTTGCGCCCCCAGGGGCGTTGCTTGGCAGCGGATACAACGACTGGTTTGGCAACGCCGTCGATCTCGACGGCCCCGCGGGGAACCCAACCGACCGCTCCGCGGACCCGCTGTTCGTTGACGCATCCATGCTGGACCTGCGGCTCGCAGACGGCTCGCCCTGCCGCGACGCAGGAGACCCGGCGGTCGAGTTTCAGGACGCAGACGGCACGCGCAACGACATCGGCGCCGAAGGCGGACCATTCGGACTTTCGGGTGCGGCGACAGCGCCGCCGCCCGGGCTCCCAGTGGGGGCCGGCGCTGTCCCCGGCATAAAGGGCGACGTGAACAATGACGGCAAGGTCGATGCGGTCGACCTGCAACTCGTCATCAACGCCGCGCTCGGGGCTGATCCGACGCTGACCGCCGGCGCCGGCGCTCCTAATTGCGACGCGGACCGCTCAGGCTCAGTAAATGCCGTGGATTTGCAAATCGTTATTGGGGCAGCATTCGGATGAACGTGGTCTAGCTGAAGTTCCTCTGGAAACAACTTGTCTTCCTCGCCCATCCTGGCTTCAGGCAGCGGCTCGCCTCGGCGAGTCAGAACGAGCAGGTGATTCGAGTCTGGGAGGTTGCCTCAGCCGGGAGTTTGAGTCTCGCGATGGCGCAACAGGACAAGATGTTCAGTCGATTCATGCGGGGGCCGACGATGCAAGTTTCGGCGAGCTGGTGTTGCGGTTTCAATGATTGACTGTGCTCGCCCAGGCGGGCACAATACGGCTCTGTCTTGCAAGGGACCGCCGGTTCTCACGATGGACCCGATGCTCTGAGCTCGGCACGTTACCGTCGAACGGCACCAGATGTTTATTGAATCGTTTCATTACCGAATCACATGTTTTCCGGAATCCTGCGAAAGGGGGTTCGCATGATTGTTGATGTCTTGCTGTTTGTTGTCGGTGTGCTGCTGCTTTGGGGAGGCTCGGAGTTCGTCACGCGCAACACCGGCGTTCTGGCCCGCTCGCTGGGCGTCAAGGAACTGGTTATTACAATTCTGGGCGTCAGCGTGCTGTCAAGTCTGCCTGAGCTGACCATCTCCGCGTTCGCGGCTGCTCGGGGCGAGGATTCGATCTCGCTCGGAAACGTTATTGGCTCGAATTTTGTTACGCTGACCTTCGTAACGGCGGTTTGCGCGTTAATACGCCCGATCGACATCCATGAAGAGGTGCAGTCCCGGGAATCGAGCTGGATGATCCTCTCCTCGGCGTTCGTACTCGTGCTATCCCTGGACGGACGGCTGTCGCGCTCCGAAGGCATAATCCTGATGCTCATTTACATTCCCTACGTATGGAACGTGCTCAAGACGGCCCGTGTTGAAGCCGATGACCAGTCTTCGGGCCACCTGCACACGTCCAGAGTCAGGACGTCCGTGTTCTGCGTGCTGGGCATTTTCAGCGTTATCGCCGGCTCGAAAATCGCCCTGGATTCGGGCGGGAAGCTGGGCGCGGCGTTCGGAATTTCCCCGTTAGCTATGGGCGTGCTCTTGTTCGCCTTCGGCACAAGCCTGCCGGAGCTCACGATCAGCTTGTCCGCCACGTTCAAACGCAAATCGGATGTGACAATCGGCGAAGTCTACGCCTCGAATATTTTCACGCAGCTCATCGTATTAGGGATATGTTGTCTTATCCGCCCGATGACGGTCGACCGGGCCCTGATCTCTTTTGCCATGCCCCTCCTGATTCTGGCGGCGGTAGTGATTCAGGTCTTTGTCACGACTGAACGCAAAGTGAGCCGTCTCGAGGCACTGGGTTTGCTGTGCTTTTATGCCATCTTCGCCGTAGAGCAATTCAGACCATTGCCCTCGATAGAGAGCATTCTGGGCTTCTGAAAGCTCGCCTCGGCCAGAATACATCCTTCCAAACCCGCCGGCTTGACCTATGCGGTGTTTCACACCGTGTTCATGTTTCGATTGCCTACGCAAACGGGTCGTCTCTGGCGAAATCCGGCAGGTAGACGCCGGTGCTGTCCGCGCCCTGGACGAGCAGGTCCTGAAAACCCAAACGTGCGGCATACTGCACCACATCCACGTATTCCTTGTCGGTGGCCGGGCGGGCGATGTGCTCGTACTCCATGGCGAGATGCTGCGGCGAGTACTGGCGCATGATGCTCAGTGTGACGTCCACCAGTCCCATGTCCTTGAGCCAGAGCAGAAAGTCGTAGCTGCCGGATTGATCCTCGGGCAAGACCAGGTGCCGGATGATGAGGCCTTTTGCCGCCACGCCATCGATCTGCTTCAGCGGGCCTGCCTGCCGGTACATTTCGAGGACCGCTGCCCGCGCCACTTCGGGGTAGTGACGGGCATTGGAGTAAGTCAGCGCACACGTGGGGTCCGAATACTTCACGTCGGGCAGGTAGATATCCACGATGCCATCCAGCAACGTGAGCAGAGAGAGGCTGTCGAATCCATTGGTGTTGTAGACAATCGGGCGCGTCAATCCTTGGCCGTAGGCCTCTCGCAAGGCCAGCAGGATGGGGAGGATGTAATGTGTCGGCGTGACCAGATTGATGTTCTCGGCGCCCGCCCGTTCGAGGCGGAACATGTCCTCGGCCAGGGTCATGTATCCGGCGTTCTCGCCCAGCCCCAACTGGCTGATTTGATAGTTCTGGCAGTACACGCAACGCAGGTTACAGTGCGTGAAGAAGACCGTGCCCGAGCCGCCGCGGCCCACCAGCGGCGGTTCTTCTCCGAAATGCAGGGTGGCCGACGAATACCGGACACGCTCCGGGTGCCCGGAATCCGTCGCACAGAAGCCCGGCTCGTTGCGGAGCCGGTCCACGCCACATTCCCGGCCGCACAACCGGCAGGCTCGGCACAGTTCTCGCACAGGCCCCAGCGCCGCCTCCACGAGGGCGCGCTTTGCTTTTGAATCAACATTCGGCACGAAACAGATCCTCTGTGAGATGGCCAGATGGCCATTGGTATCCCGTCCACGTGTGATTCTGGGCCGTGCGCGTTTCGTCGACCTAGACGGAATCCATGTCGAGTTTCAGGGTTACGATCTTCTTG
>DAOLNV010000063.1:14458-22478 GCA_035416745.1 Candidatus Hydrogenedentota bacterium
CGTTTCGTCGACCTAGACGGAATCCATGTCGAGTTTCAGGGTTACGATCTTCTTGGGCGCAAGGGAGACCTTCACCGACTTCCCCAGGGCGGCCAGCTTCTTCACGGGAAGCTCTTCCAGGGTCAACAGATGCGCTGCGCGGATTCTCGCGCGGGTCTTAATCTCCGCGCCCACTTTCTTGCCTGTAGGATTAAACATACGCAGGACAAGCGCCTTGCCGTCTTCTGACTGCTTGAGGGCGCTGACGACGGCGTTCGGCGGCGTCACGCTCAGCAAGCTCAGGCGTTGTGGCAAGTCCCCGGCGTGGGGGCCCACTTGCGCCATTTCGAGCGGTACGGCAAGCCGCTCGACTTCGCTGAAGACGCCGGCCCTATCCCATGAGCCCGTGTGGGGGTAGAGCGCATACCGGAATTCATGCTCGCCCTGACATTGCGACAGCTCCATTTCCGGGTGGCGCTCCCAGCGCTTGCTGACAGTCGTCAGCGCGATCTCGTAGGCCCGGACCAGCGTCAGGGCCACCGCGCGCTCCTCGCCGGGCGTGATCTCATACTCGCGCAGGCCGTCGTTAATGATGGCAAGTCCGCCGCGTTGGTCGCTCACGTCAACGAACCGCTGCATGGGAAAGGTAGCATTGGCAGCCTGCCACGGGCTGTCGGCCGGGTGGGTGGCCGGACGCTCAACGACGTCAAACGGCGTTTCAACATGGCAGGTCCTGGTCTTCCGCCGCGTGGGGAACAAGACCCGCAGGCGGTGATAACGCGCGGCATTGGTGAACCGCGTCGTGATATCCACGGACCGCGCACCCCGGCGCAAGGTCACATGGGATGTGATAAGGAGCGGCACGGTCTCATCGCTGCGCCGGGACGCGCTGCCGCCGCCATCAAGACGTTGCCATGCGTCACCGTTGGCCTCGTCGAACCGGGCGGGAATGGTCATGTGGCAGTCGATGCGAAAGCGGGCCAGAAGCGGCCCGTTCTCTTCGAGGGAGATGGTGACGGGTGAGCCGATGCTCGAGACAATACGGTCCGCCCCGGGCTCGATGTGCATCCAGGCGTTTCCTACTTCGCCGCCGTCTTCGAAGAAATGCAGTCTTTCGTACACCTGGCCTGATGCCTTGTGCGACAGGGTGAGTGTGCCATCTCCATTGATCTGAACGCGGAGGTGCTCGTTTTCCATGGTTTGATGGCCGCAGACCATGGTGCCGCGTCCAAAAGTCTTGAACGGCGCCAGCCGAAACGTGGCGTAACCGAACGCAGGGATATCCTTCGCCTCAAAATGAAACTTGACCTGCTCGCTTTCCAGCATGTAGGTGGCATCGGCTGCGTGGTTGATGACCGCATGATGCGGCTTACGTGTGGCAACCTGAACCGGCGCAGCGTCGCGGGCCGCCTCCGAGGCCGTCCCGCAAGCCACAATCTGAAACCCGCTCATGGCGCTCGTGCGCGGTACGTCGACGACCGCCGTCACGACTTCGGAGCGCGCTTGAGGCGAGGCGTTGAACACGGTAAGCAGGACGTCGTTGCGCCCTGCGTCCGAGTTGTCGATGCGTCGTTGAATGTGTTGAAGACTGCGCGCCATGATGCTGTCGGAGAGATTTGCCGTTTGCCTGAGACGGTCGCGCACGTCACGCTCGATGTCGTCGACGCCGCTGCCCGAGATGCTGTCGTGCGGTTGAGATTTCAGGAGGGTTTTCCAGGCGAGATCGAGGGCGGCGGACGGGTACTCGGCCCCCATGCGCCATGCCAGCGCCGCGAATGGCTCCGCCCAACGCTGCAGCGCCTGTTCCGCCAGCGCGTTGAGACGTTTGACCCGTGTGCGGCTCGAGAGCACGTCGCTGTACAGGTGCATGCGTTGATTCATCAGCACGGGCGTACGCCGTTCGCCCTTGAGAACAGTGAGATTTTTGGCGGCTTTCTTGACCTTCGCCATCAGGTCGGGGAGCCGGCTGTGGAAAATCGTATCGTCCTTGAGGATTTTGCGGGCTTCTTTGATGAGTTCGAGTTCTACCAGGTCAGGGATACTGCTGTCGTGTCCCATCATGAACGCGAGGTATTTCGTTGTGGCGACGGCGGCTTCGCGGTCGCGGAGCGCTGCGATGCACTCGCGCGCCCGTTCCCGATCGAACCCCCGAACGGGGTCAAGAAGCATGTGATGGCCCGCGGCCCGGGCTTCGCGGCACAGATGGAACGGCAGCCCGCCTTCCCGCCACTCATACATGCGGTCGGCAATCGCCTTGCCGAAGACAGCGGGCCGGTAGACGTTATGGTAGAAGTTGTAGCGCGCGCCTGAACTCATTTGAGAACCCAGAATTCGCGTTCCATCAGCCCCCTCGAAGATAAATTCGTTGGCAACCTCATCGTGCGAGACGCCGTGGTAGAACAACATGACGTCGATGCCGAAACCCATGTAGATCTGCGGCATCTGCGAGTTCTGGCCATAAGAGAACGCAGTGTGCCCTACCTTCATCACGCCGCCGAATTCCTGCCCTACCCGGTGTCCGTAAGTGAGGTTCCGAACCAGAGACTCGCCATTCACGCTGAAACATTCCGGGAGGGTGTACCAGGGGCCGATGAGCAACCGTCCATCCGCCACATGCTTTTGGATACGGGCGCGGTGCTGGGGCCGGAGCTCGAGATAGTCCTCGACGGGCACGGACTGGCCGTCCAGCAGGAACGATTTGTAGGCTGGCTCGGCCTCGAAAACCTCGAGCAGCAAATCGAGGAGCTCAACGAGCATCAGCCGAGTTTCCTGGAAATTGTACAACCATTCCCGGTCCCAGTGGGTATTGGCGATAACGTGAATTTCGTAAGCTCGGCTCATCGACTCTCTCCTGAAGTAGATTGTGCACAGTTTCCGGGAATTCTACGCTAAGAAGAAGCATGCGGCAAAGTCGGACAGGAAGCCGGGGGCCACGCTTTTCTGACAGGAGCGGGCGTTGGTCCCGCGCGGGGAAATACGCTTATGTCCGCAGCGTGCAATCAGAGACGCCGGGAGAACGGGGCCCACAGAAACCGGGACGCAGCATCTTCGGCAACAACAATGCACCGATGCGTATCGTTACTTACCCGCCTTGTCAGGCTTCGAGAAACCTCGTGACTCCGGGAATCGGCACGGGATAGATGCCGTTGGCGTCGGGTACAACCGGCGGTTCCATACCATCACGGCAATCCTCCGGCCTGGGCGGATAAGCGAAGTCGGAGTTGTTTATCTGGTCCCAGGCAATCTCTTCACCGGTGTAACAGGAGATTTGCCCCATCACGCCGATCATGGTGCTCCGGGCCATGTAGTCGCCATTGTTGACGGGCTCCCCCGACCGGATAGCCTTGAACAGCACGTCGTGCTCGATCTGATAGGGATCGCATGCTTCCTCCCAGCGCCACTCGGTTTCGCCCCAGATGCGGCAACCCGTGATGGATGCCTTGCCCTTGCTCCCGAACACAGTGCTGGAGGACTCGTTGTAGCATCCTGTAGTGGTCCGGCAGAGGGCATATATTCGGACGCCGCTGTCAAATTCGTACACGACGGAATGGTGGTCGAATACGTCGCCGTAAATCGGAGCCGTCATAGAGGAGCGCCCGCCGAGGCCGTGGCATTTCGCCGGCATGGCGTTGTGCAGCACCCAACTGGCCCGGTCCAGGTTGTGCACCAGCGACTGCGGAACGTCGTCCCCGGAGAGCCAGCGGAAATGATACTGCGTACTGCATTGCCACTCGAGTTCGGACAACTCGGGTGCGCGGTCAATGATTACGTAAGGCTCGCGAAGGAAGTTCTCTTCGATGCTGATCACATCGCCGATGGCGCCGTCGTGTATACGCTGAACGGTCTCGGCGAATCCGATGTGATACCTGCTTTGCAACCCCGAAACCAGGCACAGGCCCTTTTCCTTAGCCAAATCGGCGGCACGCTGCATGAGTTTGACGCCCGCCGGGTCGATAGCATGGGGTTTCTCGACGAACACGTGCTTTCCGGCTTCAATCGCTGTCATCGCGTGAAGCGGGTGAAATTTCGCGGCGTTGGCAATCACCACGACATCAGACGCTTCGATCACGTGCTTATAGCCGTCAAAGCCCGCGAAACAGTGGTCGTCATCGACGAAGACTTGGTCTTTCTTCTGGTCTCTGAGCCGCTCGCGTCTGGTTTTGACGCGGTCCATGAAGATGTCGCACATTGCGACGAGTTGGGCTCCGGGGTCCGCGGTCAATGCCTGCGCGGCAGCGCCGGTATTTCGGCCGCCGCAGCCGATCATGCCGACTCGGATGACGTCGCTGCCGGCGGCGTGCGCGTTAGGCGCGATGGCGCGGGCGCCCGCAACGGCGGCCGAGGCCGCCACAGCCGAACTCTTCAAGAAATCACGCCGGGTCGTGCCGCGGCTCTTGCCTGATTTCTCTGCACGTGTCATTTTGCCTCCTCGATACCATGCGCCGTGTTCAGAACGGACCGCTTGGACCCCCAGCCGTTCACCGCCTCGATGGCTCCCGCGGCGTGATGCTCGCGATACTTGTCCCGGGCGACATGCCCCTCGCTTAGAATCCATTCTGCCGCGGATTGCGAGGGGACCAGCTTGATTCTTCGAACTCGATTATGAGCGCCTTCGCGAGGACTGTCAACAATCGCCGGGCAGGCAGGTGGCTGCCGAAAACTGCCCTCGTTGTGGGGTAAATGCTTCCGCCAGAGGTGTTCGCGCCCGAATTCCTCAGGGCACGTCTCCGTTGGGATTGGACCAGATAATACGGGCCACCAGGATTGCGCCTTCTGCGCCGCGGTCTGTGGGGAGCTTGCCGTGGTAGGGCCACATGCATTCGCCGGCGGAAACCCAAGTTTCGTACGGTGTGACGTGGTTGACTCCGAAGTTCCCCAGCGGCACGCCGCGGTTCGGCAACAGTATGCGCTCGGTTGACCTCAATACGACTCTTTCATCCGGGTCAACTTGAGCGATGAACAGAGGCGCGCGGTTCCGAAAGACGTCGTCATTGTCGCCGGTCTTGCGCGTGTAGGCCAGGAACAGTCCCTCATGATGCGTGATCCAGTGCTGCTGGGTGTTCTGGCTGCCCAACGGCTGGCCGTCGTCGAATTTCCACTCGATAGGCGGTTCGAAATGGAGTCCGTCGCGGCTCGTGGCGACAAATGCCGTGTCGTTGGCGCGAATCGTCAGCCAGTAGAGGCCTCTGAACTTCGTGATCGACGGTTCATGCATGCCCCTCAACCGGTCGCGAGCGATCAGGTCGCCTCGGGCCACAACCGATAGGCTCTTGCCATCGAACGCGCATTTCCACACAGCCACTGCCCAGCGGGCGCCTTGGGATGGCTGCACGTAGACTGGGGCAAGAACCGTTCCATCGGGCTCGATCAACCACTGGTCACAGCTTGCCGCGGTGCCGAAATAGTCCTGCCCGCGTTGTCCGAGCGGCTGTCCCCTGGACCACGCGCCGGTCTGGGGATCGTAGACCGTGTACGAAACCCACTGGGAGCCCGGCCGGTCGATGTAGGTTCCAGTTTGATCGTACATGGCACAATGTCCGATGGCCAGTATTTTTGCCGTCTGGGGATGCCAATTAGGGACCATGCCGGAAAGGGCCATGTCGTAGCCGTCTTCCTTGACCCATGCGAGTTCGGGGACCGCCGTCGGGCCAGACCAGGTCATGCTCAGGTCGCCGGTTCGTAATTCATATGACCCCGAGTAATAGTCGCCAGCGTCATTCTTCAGCATCTTTTGCGCGAGCATGATCACCATCGGCGTCCCTGCGTGGTCTGCCGGAGGAATCGCCGCCAGATAGGGGTGAGACCACGAGAACTCATTGCTCAGCTCCTTATAAGGCGTTTCAACGATGATTTGGTAATCGGGCGTCTGAGCGATGGACGATTCCGCGCAGAAGCAAGCGAGCCCAAGCACCTCGAGGAATACATTGCGAAGGTTGTACCGTTGCATGTAGTAGAGAGCCTTTCTGCGGTCGTGTCCTTGTTGCAGCCCCCAAACGCGGATTCAATCCTTTTCACGCGCGCGTTAAGTTCAACGATAGCGCTGACTGGCGGATTCGTCAAACCTGGTTTGTTTATTCCGCAGACCAGAAGGGATATCATCCCAACGTGTGTTTTGGGAGTGCCTCCTGGGGGGCACGTTGACAGTCAGCTCCATCGTGTCATACGGTATAGGGTATTCCAGGCACTTCGCCGTGGGGGCGTAATCCAACCAGGCTTTCCCAGTGCCAACAATACGTGGCAGCGCAGGGGAAAGCACTGGTGGAAGAAAGAGTGGCCATTGAAATTGGGAAGGAGCCGACCCACGCAGTTATCCCGGCACATTCGGCAATCGTGTATCAGACCTCTGATTTGCGGGCAGGCATTTCCAACACGCAAGCGCAGGAGGCCCCATGAACAGGACGAGAATATCGCTCAGCGTCGCGCCCCTATTGTTTGTGATGATTGCAGAGTCCGCCACAGCTGTCTTGCCTGCCCCCGATGAAATGATGGAAGCCCGGCAGTGGACCGCGGCAACATTTGAGAACGTTCCGGAGTCAAACACGGCACCGCTCTGCTTTTCGTTTACGTACGACGGAAAACCATCGGGTGAGTTGCTCGGCGCGTGGAAGTTTCTGCAGGACAGTCGTGCGCTCGACCAGCAGCGCACGGTGCGCACGCTCTCGTGGACCGAGCCCGGAACGGGACTCGAAGTGCGGTGTGTATTGGCCGCGTATAGCGACTTCCCCGTCGTCGAGTGGACGGTCTATTTGCGGAACACGGGCAGTGCTGATTCGCAGCTGCTCGAGAACATTCAAGCGCTGGATGCCCGGTGGGAGCGTGGCGATGGCGGCGAGTTCGTGTTGCGGGGCATCAAGGGTGATTTCTGCACTGCGGACAGCTATGAACCGTACGAAATCACCCTTGGAGCCAATGCGGCGCAGACATTCGTGCCCGACGGCGGGCGGCCCACCAACAGAGCGTTTCCTTATTATAACCTTGCAATGCCTGGCGGCGGCGTGATTTTGGCTGTCGGCTGGCCGGGTCAATGGGCAACGCGTTTCACCTGTGATGGCGAAAAAGGAATTCGCATCGTCGCCGGTCAGGAGCTGACGCGTTTGCGGCTGAAACCCGGCGAAGAGATTCGCACGCCGCTTATCGCGTTGTTGTTCTGGAAAGGGTCTGACCCGGTGCGGGCCCAGAATCTCTGGCGGCGGTGGATGCTCGCTCATAACGTGCCGCGGCCCGGCGGAGAACCTATGCCCCCCGCGCTGATGATGTGCACGTCCGATTACTACCCCGGGATGCAGAGCGTCGCTGCCGAAGAAATCAAGTACGCCGCGGCCTACCTCGATGGCGGGGTCAAGCTTGACTACTGGTGGCTCGACGCGGGCTGGTATCCCTGCGATGGTCCGGGGTGGCCCAAGGTCGGCACATGGGAACCTGACCCTGGCCGTTATCCGAACGGCGTCAAGGAAGTCTCCGACTACGTTCACTCGAGGGGGCTGAAGTTGGTCGTGTGGTTCGAGCCGGAACGTGTATGGCCCGATACGTGGCTGGCGAATGCCCATCCGGAGTGGCTTTTCAGCGGGCAGGCAATCGGCGCGAACATCAGCCTGCTGAATCTTGGTAACGCGGAAGCACGCCAGTGGCTCACGGACCATGTCGATCGGCTACTGACCGAGCAGGGGATCGACCTTTACCGCCAGGATTTCAACATGGACCCGTTGGCGTTTTGGAGGAACGGCGATTCCCCTGACCGGCAAGGCATGAGCGAGAACCTGCACGTGCAGGGCTACCTCGCCTATTGGGACGAGTTGCGCCGGCGACACCCCCGTATGGCGATTGACAGTTGCGCCAGCGGCGGGCGGCGCAACGACCTTGAAACGCTTCGCCGGGCAGTGCCGTTGCTGCGGAGCGATTACCGCAACGAGCCAATCTACACCCAGCAATGCCACACCTATGGTTTAGCCCAGTGGGTCCCGTATTTCGGAACCGGCGTACCCGACAAAGACGACTACACGGTGCGGAGCTTCTGGTGTCCGTGGATCGGTATCGGCCGTCA
>DAOLNV010000063.1:22578-34493 GCA_035416745.1 Candidatus Hydrogenedentota bacterium
ATCGTCATGAAAGACAAACCGGCGTCGACCGTGATTATCTACCGGAAGAATCCTTGAAATGCCCCCAGCGAACTGGATACTGGCCGGGCACTCGCCCGGAAATGCCGGCTGCCAGCGAGAAAGGATTGCAGTCGGGGCTGAATCGTCATTTAGTGAGGAAGGATTCCGCTACAAGAGAGGAGAACGCTCTTGAATCCGCGCGAACGGGTTCTGACTGCTCTGAACCACGAGGAGCCGGACCGCGTACCTCTGTTCATCGGATCTTCGGGTGCGACAACCGTTTCAGGTCCTGGCTACGAGAAGCTGAAAACCCACCTGGGCATACAAGGCGGGCCGCGCAGATGGATTTCCCGGACGATGCAGTACGTTCGCATGGACGAGGAGGTTCTTGTGCGGCTCGGCAGCGACGCGCGGCCGCTTATTCCCGGTCCGGCCGAATCCAGTTTGCGAAAAGACGTTTCGGCCGACGTTCTTGTTGACGATTGGGGGGTCCCATGGCGTCGCTCGCCGGGCAGCCTGTACTTCGAGCCTGTCGACCCGCCTCTGCGCCATGCCACCGTCGACGATCTCGAGAAATACCCTTGGCCCAACCTTGCGCCGCCGGACCGGTTCGATCGCCTCGTGAGCGAGGCCAAGACAATCCAGCAGGCAGGTTATGCGACGGTGCTGCTCAGCGGGGTCGCGCTGTTTGAACAGGCCTACCTGATGCGGGGCCTCGATACGCTCTTGATGGACCTCGCGACCGAGCCTGAGTTCTTCACCGCGCTTCTTACAAAGCTGAAGAATCTGATGGTCGCGTATGTCGGGCAACTCTTGAAGGATGCCGGCCCGTATGTGGACGTGATTATCACGGGGGACGATCTCGGGATGACCGCCGGCCCGATGATGTCGCCGCACTGCTATCGTCAGTTTATCAAGCCGCATCATGCGGAGTTGCTCGGCGCGATCAAGCAGCGCATCTCAGGCAAGGTATTCTTTCATTCCTGTGGGAATGTCTACCTGCTCTTGGGGGACCTGGCGGAGGCGGGCGTGGAATTGCTTAATCCCGTGCAGGTGGCGGCCGGCGAGATGGGCGATACGGCCCGGTTGAAACGGGAGTTCGGAAACCGGCTCTCTTTCTGCGGCGCAATAGACACCCGCTGGGTCTTGCCATGCGGCACGGCGGCGGATGTTCGCGCTGAGGTGCGGCGGAGGCTCAAGGACCTGGCCCCGGGCGGCGGCTATATCGCCGCGGCCGTACATTGCATCCAACCCGACGTCCCGCCGGGAAATATTGTGGCCATGTGCGACGAGGTGCGAATAGCGGGACAGTATCCAATTGCATGTTGACGTGAAGAAGGACGCGTTGGCGGCCAGCATCACGCAGACTTGTGCGTCACGGAAATGACAGGGGGCTATATGGAACAAGCAGGCGCCATCGTTTCGGTGGCTGAATTAGAGCGATTCTGCCGTGAGGCCTTACGGAAGTGTGGTTTGAATGACGCCGACGCGCGCGTCGCCAGCGATGTCCTGGTGACAACCGATACGTTTGGTGTCTTCACCCATGGCACGAAAGCGCTGAAAAACTATATCCGGCGGATTCGAGCTGGCGGACTGGACCCCAATGCCGTCCCGGAGATCTGCGGCGAGGGCCCGGCATGGGCTGTCGTTGACGGCCATTCCGCGCTCGCCATGGTCACGTCCGTGTTTGCCATGAACACGGCCATAGCGAAGGCCAAGACGGCGGGCATCGCGTACGTTGGGGTTCGTAACAGCTGCCACTTCGGCGCAGCAGGATATTACGCCCTGCAGGCTGCCAAGGCCGGCATGATCGGTATGGCGATGGCCAACGACGTTCCCAGCATGGCTGTGCCCGGCTCGCGCAAGGCGGTCCTAGGAACGAATCCATTTGCTTATGCGGTTCCAGCGGGGGAGGAAGACCCTGTCTTCCTTGATATCGCTTCGAGCGCCGTTGCGGGCGGCAAGATCCGCATCGCGCAGACTCTTGGCCAGAAAGTGCCCGACACGTGGCTGGTTGATACGGAAGGCGTGCCGACAACCGATCCGTCCACCTATCCCCATGCAGGCTCACTGCAACCGTTCGCCGGCCACAAGGGCTACGGCATTGCGCTGATGATCGAGACCCTGGCGGGTGCGCTCGGCGGCGCGGCGATGCGGTGGGACATCGGCGGATGGCTCGATGATGATCCTGCGCTGCCGACCCGGCATGGCGCGGCATTTCTTGCCTTTGACGTCGGACAAATCACGCCGCTCGTCGTTTTCACGAAGCGGGTCGACGCCACGATTCGCGACATCCGCCTGACTCCCAAGGCGAAAGGGGCTGACCGAATCCGTGTGCCGGGCGAGATGGAATGGCATAAGCGGCGCATCGCCCTGGAAAAGGGCCTCGACCTTCCGGAAGACGTGCGCGAAAGCCTCCGCAACCTGGCCGAGGAACTCGGCATAACAGCGGACTGGCTTTCAATCTGAGACGTGGAGCAAGGAAATGCTTACGGGCAAGGAACGGTTTGCCAGGATCTTGAGGCGCCAGAAGGTGGACCGCATAGGTCTGTTTGAGGTCTTTTGGAGGGAGACGGCCCAGAAGTGGTCCCAGCAAGGCCATTTCGGGGCACCGGAAACGGTGGGCGACCATTTCGGCCTCGATATGGCTTCGCACCGGCGGCGCCACGACCCCAGCGGACTGGAAACTGCTTGACCTGACGGCCAATCTCGATGCCGGCAGCCAAGTCCTCGAGGAAACCGATATTGCGAAGTTGATCCGCGACGGCAACGGGGCGGTCATGCGCTGGCGCAAGGACGGTTCAGGCGCGCCGGAGCACGTCGACTTTCTCGTCAAGGACCGCAAGGGCTGGGAGGCGCATGTCCGGCCCTACCTTATCGACTCGCAAACCTACGAGCAGCGCGTCGACTTCCAGCGCTATCGTGAGACCAGGGCCAAATGTGAACGAGAAGGCGTGTTCTTCTGCGCCGGCGCGGTCGCGGTCTTTGATCTGATGAGCCCGATGTGCGGACATGAGAATCTGCTGATAGGGATGGCTGCTGACCCGGATTGGGTGCGCGATATGAGCGGCGTTTATGCCAGTATCACGGTTGACCTGCTGGAAATGCTCTTTGACCGGGAGGGCCTTCCGGATGGCATGTGGTTTTGGGACGATCTGGGGTTCAAACATGGCCCCTTTATGTCGCCCGCCATGTACCGTGAGCTAATCTTCTCTAGCCACAGACGACTGTTTGAATTCGCCCACAGCCATGGCCTGCCGGTAATCCTGCACACGGACGGCATGGTGGAGCCGCTTATTCCGCAACTGATCGAGGCCGGCATCGATTGTCTGCAACCTCTGGAGGTCAAGGCGGGAATGGACTTGCTCAGAATCAAGAAAGACTTCGGCCAACGGCTCGCTTTGATCGGAGGTATGGACGCGCGCACCCTGATCTCCAACGACCGGATGCAAGTCCGCGAAGAACTCGATTCCAAGCTCCCGCAAGCCATGGCCGGAAGCGGTTACGTCTTACAGGTCGATCACAGCGTGCCCCCCCAAGTTCGCTACGAAACTTACAGGTTCTTCGTCGAACACGGGCTGCAAATCGGCACGTACCGCTGACAGCTTGCCGGACTTTGGCCGGAGCGGGCGGGGCGATCAATTCCCCTTGTATCGCCCCCGATCAGCAAGCCGGGCTTTGGCCGCGCGGCTTATATCTACTCGGCTATTCTACAACCACAAGTTGATAGCCCTCGACACGCGGCACGGTAAACCGCACGTAGTCGCCATCGCGCGTAAAGGGGATAGTCTCTTTGGAGGGCGCTAACGTGACTGCGGTGACGTCGCGCCCTTCGCTGCGGAGAGCCACGGCGACGTTGGTGACTACGATGGGCTCCTCGATCATTTCGATGCTTCCCCTCGATTCCGGCACGTACGTGAGCAGGTGCACCAGCCGGGTCCGGTCACGGGACGTCACGGTGGCGCGGCCGAACGACGGGAAGTCCGTGACTTCGAGCATCGGTTGTGGCAGGAGGAGGCGCAACGCGTTGTCCAGTAATGCACGGTGGGGTACCACAGCGTCGCGCATGTACCCGAGGAAGAGGGGGAAACTGAAATGGATCACGTTGCCGCAGCGGGCGATCGCGGGTCGTCCGGTATCCTTTTCCGGCGGGCAGTACAATGTTTCGTGCTCGAAATCCCACGCCTTCAGGTTCGAGTAGGGCTTGTATAGCCGGGCGAGGACCTCCGTCCTGGGGCCGGGCTGCATGGCGATTCCCTGCTGGTAGATGGTCACGGGCATGTTCGGCACGCCCTTGGCGATTGGCGGGAGCGCCTCGACAAAGGTGGGATTGAAGGGTTCCGGCCCTTCGCGCACCAAATCCACGCCGCTGAGGGCGAAAGCCGTGCCGTCCGGGGTCAGGCCCGCCGTACCCGAGCTGATGATAGCGCTTCCCCTTGCGAGATGGGCTTCGAGTTTGGGTTTCAACGATTCCGACACGCGAACGGAGTCCGCCAGGATGATCACCTTGTATTTCGAAAGGTCTTCGGTGCCGTCGCTGATGTCGAACTGGCACTTCAACTCCGACAAGATGCGTGCCGCCCCCTTCACGCTGTCGAACGAGAATCCGTCCGGCTTGCTGCTGTAGGTATTTCCGCTGGGGAAGTCGGCCAGATACGGCTCGACGACCACAATCTCGGTCTCTGCCCGCGCGCCTGCCGTCCATGGTTCAATGGAGCGCACCGTGCCGTATACGTCGGCAATCAGGCTGTATACCTCGCCGTTGAGTTGGCCCCTCGGGTGGAGGTGGTCCCCAACTGAGCAGGTGCCGCCGTTGGCAATCGAGCTATAGAGGTCGTACAACAGCGAATGCCGGGTCCGGATGCCGCCGAAATCGCCCCAACTCTTGTGGAAACGCCCGGTCATGGTGAAATAGGGTTTGTCCAGGGTACGCGCGTACCGGATAGCCGCCGGAAGATAGTCGTAACCCCAACCGCCCGTCGGCAACACTTCGAGTTCGATGTGCGTGGGCTGGCGCCGGTATGGTATGCCGTTGAACAGGATGAAAATATCTTCCCGCTTGGCGCGCGCCATGGATTCGACCTCATCCATGAAGGAGTCTGTAACCTGCCAGCAGAATTCGGCCGCCTGGGCATCATTGAACACGTCCATCCCTTTCTGCTTCATGGCAGCCACGCATTCAGTGCCGTAGCAGGGCGAGAGGTCGAAACAGTCGAGAAAGAGGCCGTCGACGGGATAGCGGTCAAGGACTTCGCGCACCATGCCGAGGATATGTTCCCGAAATCCGGTGTTGAGGCAGAGGTCGCGGAACCAGTGGCCCTTGTCCGCGAACCGGTAGACCCGGCCCTCTTTGTCGACCTTGCACCATTCGCGGTGGAGCCGCGCGTGTTCGTGGTCAATCCCAACGTTGAAGTACGCGGCCACCCGGATGCCGCGCGCATGGCATGCCTCGACCATCTGCCCGAGCAGATCCACCTCGAGCCCCGGATACACTTGGCCGATTTGCGTAGGGTAGTACGCAAAACCAAGATTGCATTTGGCGAAAACAGTGATGTAGTCCACGTTGGCCTCGCTCAGCGTGCGCGCGAACTCCGAGGCGTCGAACTCCGACGCGATGTCGTATATGCCCGGCATGGTATGGCAGTCAAGATGGATGGCTCGTCGCGGAAACTCGTTCATTGTCACACTCCTGGCTTCTGACGGCGCTTGGCCGCCGCTTGGGGCTCCATCGTCCCCCGCCCCAAACGACAATGCAAGCAGGGACACTTGGGTCCCGCCGTCGCCCGTTAGGCCGCCTGCCTGCCCGCAAAACAACAATCCCGCCCCGACACACACAGTAACTAGTACACATCTCATCGTATCGCTCCCCATTGCAGTCCCCAGTGAAGCCCACGGAACCTGTGCTCCAAGCGCTCACGGGCATGCGCGTTGACTCCCGGCGCTTGCCCTGAGCATAACATGAAAAGACCTGTCGCGACAGACAGACCTCTTAATTCCACCCCGCGCATGGCCTATGCATTCGTTTCTTCCGAAGAATAGAACGCGGAACGAGATGCTTTTCCTGGCAACAATGTGCCCGGGATATTCAGTCGAACAGTAGCCTCCCATATCACCAAGAGCTCAACTGTACGGCCCCGGGCGATGTATACTTTGAAGAAGGAATCTATGGTGACACCCTGGGTTTGCGGAAAGCGCGATACGTACACTTGACAAAGGGGATGCAACACGGGTATTCCGCCGCTACCGTCTGGCACGGCGATCCTGCAATGCGAGGAGAAGGATGCAGATGAATCTGGCCGTCTTGAAGGACACGGAAGTGCACCGCCTGCACGCCGCTTCGATCGAAATTCTCGAGACGATCGGCGTTGAAATCCCGCACGCGCATGCTCTGACGCTGTTTCAGGAGTCGGGCGCATCGGTCGACAAGGAAACACACCGGGTGAAGATCCCCGAGCCCCTGATCGCCAGCGCTATCGAGGTATGCGGGAAAGAATTCACGCTATACGGGCGCGACCGAAGCCGTAAAGCGCCGTTCGGCGCGGGGGCGCGCAATTACAACAGCAGCGCGGGCCAGGCGCTTTGGGTGGAAGATGACGCAAGCCGGCGCCGGTACCCGCGTCTTGAGGATGTGGCCACAGCTACAAGACTGGGCGATGCTCTGCCTCTCATCACTATCCCGGGCGCCATGGCCGACCCATATGACCTCCCGCCTGCCTATCGCTGTGTGTGCGTGGCCGCCGAGATGCTCAAGAACACCACCAAGCCGATCACATTCTGGTTTCATGACCGTGCTTCGGCCCAGTTTCTGGTCGAGTTGTTTACCATCGTGGCGGGCAGTGAATCTGGCGCAAGAGACCACCCCTTGGCGTTCCCGCTATTCGAACCCATCAGTCCACTGCGTTTCCCCCACGACGGCGTGGACCTGCTCTTTGAAACGTGCCGCCTGCCGTTGCCCGTGGTTATCGGCCCTATGGCGCAGGTAGGCTGCACTGCGCCGGGGACTTTGGCAGGGACGCTGGCCCAGGAGAACGCGGAGATCCTGGCAGGGCTATGCCTTGTACAGCTGATTCGCCCCGGAACGCCCATTTGTTTTGGAGGCATTCCCCACGCTTTCAACATGAGAGCCAGCCAGATCGTGTTCGGGGGTCCCGAGCAGCTGCTGATGGCTGTCGCGATGACCCAGCTGGGCCGTTACTATAAACTGCCCGTGTATGTAAACGCCGGGCTTACGGACAGCAAGATCGCCGACGCGCAAGCGGGCCTGGAAGCGGGTATGACCTTGCTGGCCGCGGCACTGGCCGGAGCGGATATCTTCGGCCATCTGGGCACCTGCGGCATCGATCAGGGCGCCTCGCTCATCATGCTGGTCATGCAACACGAGGCGATTGCTTACATTGAACGCGTTATGCAAGGGATTTCCGTAGACGATACGCGTCTTGCCATCGACGTGATCCGGAGCGTCGGGCCAGGAGGCAATTTCCTCGCGGAAGAACATACCGCCGAACACTTCCGAAGTGAGTTATGGTTTCCAGAGCTGCTGGACCGAAACGTCTTCTCCATATGGGCGGAAGGCGGCGCTTCGAACATGGCCACGCGTTGCCGTGAGATGAAAGACAGCTTGTTGCGGGATCACGAGCCGTCGCCCTTGCCGGACGACACCAGGCGGGCCGTCGAGCAGCTTGTCGATGACGCAAGACGCCATTTGACGTGAGACGCAGAACAGTCAATCGTCATTGTTTCAGGCGGAGAGGCAGCCTATACTCTCCCTTGGCGTTCCCATGGTGGGGCGCCTGATTCGTCTGGGGGGCGCATAGGATGAATAGGCGACAATTCTTCAAGACCGGCGTCAAAGCCGCGGCAACGGGTGCTGTAGTCTCGACCCTTTCTTTCCCCGTAAATGAAATTCAGGCGGCCTCAGAAACTATGGGGGGCGCCGCCGCAGCGCCTGCGATTCTTGCCAGTTATACGGCCGAGGAGCACCGCCGGCGCCTCACAAACGTCGGTTTTTGCACGAAGCATATTCGTCAGTGCCTTCGCAAGCACCTCATCACCGATTATCTGCCCGGTCAATGTGTCTATAACCTGGGCGAGTATCCCAGCCGCGAACCGTGGAATCCCGATGAATACGACGAACAGGAACTGGACCGCTTGAAGGCCCATGGGATCCAGCTGGTACATGTGATGGACGAGTGGAACGACCGGTACGGCCTCTTTGGAGGGGACAAGCTCACGGCGGTCAACCCAGAGGGGTTCCGGCGCTTCATTTCGATGGTTCACGGTCGCGGGATGAAAATTCTCGCGTACGCATCCAGCGGGTACTTCACCGCGCACGATCCGAACTATCGCAGGGAGTGGTCGCGTCCCGGCGACGAATCCGGAGGCTGGTGGGACCTGGCGCGATGCGCGCCCTCCAGCCCCGGGTGGCGTGCGTTCTTTTTGCCGCGCATGCTGCAAATCCTGGAAGACTACGAGCTCGACGGTCTCTATAACGACTGGGGGTACGTCTGCAACGCGGAGCGCAGAATCAAGGAAAATGCTCCGGACGAGGTGGCTGCGTTCGAGGAGACGCCCGAGTATGATGGAGCGGAAACCGATCTCCTGTATCTCATCTACTCGGAAGTGAAGCGGCGCGGCGGCATCTACAAGATGCATGCGGACCGTACGAACGAGCCCAGGACGGGTGGCCTCAAGGTCTATGATTACCTCTGGGTCGGCGAGAATGTAGACAACGCGGACGGCCTCCGCGAAGCGGTCAAGAACCACTCTCCTTACGTCGTTCCCTGCATTCAGGGTTCCATGGCCAAGGTCGCGAATGAACAGGAGCACTTTCTGCAGTCGATTCCCTACATGCAGTTCCCCTTGTTACAGGGCGGACGTCCTCTGACGGGAGAGCGGGGTGTTATCCCGATCCCTCGCCTGCCGGGACTGCACGAGAACGGGTTTTACGAAGCCGCGTGGGAGTACTATCAGGCCCACCCGAACGGTCCGTATATCTACGGCGGTTGGGACCCGATCCCGCCCAACCCCGACATGCGGCCCGCTCACGCCCGCTGGCTGAGCCATTACCTGAAGTTGTCCGAATACGGCACGTGGGCATTTCTCGAGATTACCGACTCGGACCTGTTTGCCCAACCTCTACCCAAAGACTGCGTGGCTTCCGTCTTTGCTAACCGTGACCTGCACCTTGTTCTGGCCAACTACGGGCAATCGAGCCAGCAGATCGCGACGGCCGAGTCGTACGTTCCGGTGGACGATCCTGCGGCCGCGCCGGCAAAACAATGGGAACTTCCCACGAGGTCTCTCAAGATTCTCCGCAGCTCGGTTCAGGATCGCTGACGGCGCCGGTGATGTTGCGTTGGCAAATCGCTCCTTTGAGGCAATGCTATCCAGACCAGCGGCGGGCCTTTGACCAACGGCCTCGATCATCGTGTTGATGAACCTTGCGCCGTCGCCCGTGGCTGAGACGGAGGGACCTCTTTGAGGAGTGCCATTCGGGACACAATACTCAATCATGTCTCGGCGAAGACAAGTATTCGCCGCTCCTTTATGCGTGTAATTGATTAGGTATTTATCCCACCGAACTCACCCATCGGCTGACTGCTCTCGAGATGGCACAGCTCGTTTCATGCGCCTATACTGAAGCATTCGAGAAAGCAGCAAGCAACGAAGAGGAGCGCAAAGGTATGTGTCGAGAGCAGAGGTTCTCTCTATACATGGCGGTTCTGGTAGGGCTCTTAGGGAGCGGAACCATTGCATTCGCCGGAGAAACGGAACATCCGCCCGCGCCACGTTCGAACGGTTGTGTCCTTAACGTGGACTTTGAAGGATACGAGGACGGGTTGGTAGGCGTTCTTAACTCCGGGGTGCGCTGGCTCGGTGATCCGTTCACGAATATCAAACAAAACAAGACCGAGATCGCAAATGATCCGGCACGCGCTTATACCGGACGCCGCTGTGCCTATGTGTTCACAGATGAGCCCGAGCAGCGGGGCCGGATCCTCCTGCAACGACGGTTCGATGCATCGGAGACAGTGGATGAAATCGTTGAGTTCGTCTTTCGGCCCGCGCTTGAAGGGGGAGTCGATCTGCAGGATTTCGTTGTATGGTCAGGCACGGCGTACCGATCAAACCGCGTTGGGGTGACGCTCTACGCCAATGGAAGCGCGGACGATGGCACATATTCGCTTGACGTTGAGGCCGGGGGGACGGACCAACCTGTCCGGACGGCAAACGTCTTGACGGGGCTCAAACAGCCGGAGTGGATCCGGTTCGTCATGGCGCGAAGCAAAGAGCGGAAAACCGTGGACCTATGGGCAGGCCTGCCTGACCACGAAGTTTGGGTCGGCCGATACACGGATTTGGAGCCCGACCGGCCGGCCGGGGGCGGGGAGATCGGGGACCTTTCCCAGGAACAGCACATGGGCTCGGGCTATTGGGACGATATCCGGGTCGGAGGCGTCCTGGGGCAAAACGAAGCGCCGGCGCCGCCGGAAGCCACGCGAAACGTGGGCGTCGAGGCGCCGGTAATCACATACCCGCTGGTGGTGGGAGGGGAGAAGCAGCTCTTTGTGGACAACGCCGCCGTGGAGACGTCAGAAGGGCTCCAGCGGACACTGCATTCACCGGCCAAACGTCCAGAGAATCCGCTGCTCGTCCCGGAGGAGCGCTGGGAACGAGACGGGGTCTTTTTTGTTCCCTTTGACGTACTCCGCGAAGGCCCGGAAGGGAAGCTGCGCGTCTGGTACGGCAGTTACCGCAAGTCGGAAAACAAATTGACCTTTACCTGTGTGGCGGATTCGTTTGATGGGCTGAAATGGGAGCGCCCTCGTCTCGGCCTTTTCGATTTTGAAGGGTCGAAGGAGAATAACATTATTTGGCAGGGGCGGGCCGTGAAGCCGAACTTCGATCCGCGCGACCCGGATCTCGCTCGCCGGTACAAGGCCATGACGCGGGTGAACGGGTTCACGCCCTTGTTTTCGCCGGACGGAGTCCGTTGGGCCATGGCAGAAGCACCGGCTATCGAACAAGCTTACGACGCCTCAAGCGTGCACTGGGATCCTGTCGGCGGGAAATGGCTCGCATCGTGCAAGATCTTCAAGGACGGCAAACGCGCCCGTGGCTACGCGGAAAGTCGAGACTACGTGAGCTGGACCGACACCTACCCGATGTTGTACGCCGACAGGCTCGACGATCCTCAGGACGAGCTGTACGCCATGCGAATCTTCCGTTACGAGAGCGTGTACCTTGGACTCCTGAAGGTCTATCATGTTGCGACCGATCGTTGCGATATCCAGTTGGCTGTCAGCCGAAATGCCAGACACTGGCAGAGACCTGATCGGGCCGCCTTCCTCCAAAACTCGCCAGACCCGGGAAGCTACGACTACGGCAACCTCGATGAAGCTGGGAATCCCATTCGGATAGGAAACGAACTTTGGCTCTTCTATTCCGGACGTAGTATTCTTCACGGCCAACGGGCGGCGGACACCGACGGTTCCCTATGTGCCGCCACCTTGCGGCTTGATGGCTTCGTTTCATTGGGCGCCGGGGAAGAGGAAGGCATGTTGCTGACCAAACCCGTTCTGCTGGGGGGCAAGACCCTCTTCATTAACGCAGACGCGCAGTATGGAAACGATACGAACCAAGGCGAAGTGCGGGTAGAGATTGTCGATGCAGGTTCCGCGGGGCACGCGGCTTCGATGCAATGCGTTGAGGGCTTTGCGAAGGCTGACTGCGTGCCGATTCGCGGAAACAGCGTGCAACACCCGGTGGCGTGGAAGGGAGGCGCAGACTTGGGAAGTCTTGCGGGAAAGCCCGTCCGGCTGCGGATCTTCTTGCGCAACGCACACTTGTTCGCGTGGTGGTGCCAATAGAGGGCGGATTCTAGCTCGCGAAGATTCGTCAACCTCAGCGGAGCC
>DAOLNV010000064.1:0-21298 GCA_035416745.1 Candidatus Hydrogenedentota bacterium
CCCTCGGGACCCGGAAACCAGCCGGCAAGCGCCACTTTCGTGCCCGGAGTCCAGTGGGAAGGGAGCGGGCTTTTCATCCGCAAGCGGACCCGCGGATGCTTCTCGATGATTGCGTCCACGTCAAAGGATTCGGGAGCGCGGGGGGCAACGGTGATGGCGGTGAACCAGTAGGATTCGGGCCAGGAAACCTTGATGGTTGTGCCGTTGCCGATGAGTTGCTGACCCTCGTGCAGGAGGATGGGATGCGTCACCAGGTATTCGGCGGCCTGCAGGCGCACGCTCCCCTGGTTGGCCGGGTCGCCCAGCGCGTTGACGATATCCTGGTCCGTCAGCGCGAACGCCGCGGCGGGAAGCAGTACGAGAGCAAGATATGCAGCCATGATGCGCGCTCCGAGCCTCAATCATTCAAACGTCAGGACACCGAAGAATTCCGTCATGTGAAACCGGTTGCCGTGCGTATCTGACCAGGCCGAAGTCTGGTTCTTGGCGGCGTAGTACCGGTGGAAGTTCGCGCGCCACTTCGTTCCGCTCTTGGGCCACTCGTCCATGGGGAACGACGCCAATTCGGAGAGCGGCACGGCGATCTCGACGGTCCAAACCTTTTCTTCCACGTGAATGGCCGCTTTCCATTGTGGGTCCCAGTCGAGGCCTCCGGAATTGCGTTCGTCGAAGACGTTGCCGACATGGTCGACCACGAAATGGCCGTATGTGCCACCTTGCGGCTGGAGCATCATGCCCACCGCGTCACTCTCACCGAACACGTTTCCGTCGTGCCGGCCCCGAATCGTGGGGGTGGGCAAACCGCCCTGGTGGTGGCACGTGAAGGCCGCGTAGAAATACTGGTTGTCGTAGCCCAGCCGCAGCTCCGTCTGGTCGAGGTGTTCTGCCGCGCCATAAGGGGTAAAACCGGACAGGACATCCGCATTGACCCACGCCGGTTCGTCGAGCTTGCCATCGAGGACCGGCGGCTCGGTGAAGCGGCGGACGATGCCTTCCGCAACCTTGAGATCGACAAGGGCCTTTTGCCGCGCCCAGTCGTCGCGAAGCCGTTTCGTGGGCAAGCCGCGTTCCTCGATGGCCTTCAACTGCGCATCGGCTTCCTCGACCAGGGTCCTGAGGCGTTGCGGGTCGTTCTGTACGCCGTTCATTGCGGCCCGGGTTCGGCGATAGGCCTCAACCAGCGGATAGACGCCGGGGCCATATGCCTTGTCGACGGCCTGTTCAAAGGAACCGTCCACCTTGAACGCCTCCGGGTTCCATAATGCGTCCATAGCGCTCAGGACGAAGGGACGTTGCCACGGCCAGTGGAGGGCGAAGGCGTTCAAGTAGAAGATGCCGTGCGAGTCGGCTGCGAAACCGTCGTAACGCGTGGTCACGAAGCGTTGCGGCGAAGGTGCTTCGTCGCAGCAGTTCGAGTTATCCCAGAGAAAAGTCGGGCGGTTGCCCACGAGCCCCGAGTATTCGAGGAAATGCGCGCGCTCGATGCTGGGGGAGCCGACAAACCTGCCGGTCCAGACGACGGCGATGTTCGGCGGCATCTCCGCGTCGAGGTCGCGCAGGTATTGCACCATGTGCGGTTTGCGCTCGCCCTCCCCCGTATAGACGTGGCCGAGACTGTAGGGCGCGGGGCAGATGGAAAAATCGAGTGCGGGATATTCGCGTTTGAGCGCATCGTACAGGCGCGCCATAAGATAGCCATGGGCGCGGCCCACTGAATCGCCGAACCGTTTTCGTTCCGACTCGTGCATGCAGACGTAGCGGCCCTTGTCGCGCGGCGTCCAGTCGTCCGCCAGGATCATGATGTGGGTGAAGCCCTTGCTGGCGGCATACTGGCAGCGGGCAATCACCTCCGCAATGTGATCTTCATTTGTGATGTCGAGCAGTTCGTAGTCCGGGGAGGGCGATGCGTAGATGTGCAACAGCAACATATAATCGAAAAGTCCCGTCTCATCGCGAAACGCCGCCATTTCTGAGAGGAATTCCTCAAGCGGCCGCTTCCCGTACATGTGGTCCGGGCGGAATTCGCGCCATTCGAGCCGGTGTTGGATGGCAAAATGCCCGACCTTGTACATGGCGAGATCGATGAGCTGTTGCCGCGTCGCAGGACCGTATTCCATGGCGTATGGGCGCTGCCACTCCGGCCAGTCGTTGATATCGGCGCACTTCAACACCGGCTTGCCGTTTTCGACACCCATTTGTTGCAACAGGGTCACGGCCGCGTAAAACGCTCCGCGCGCGTCCACCCCCGCGGCCGCGATGTCCGCCGCTCCGTCATTTGTTTCTCGAACGCGAAGCGCGTACCCGAACTTGGGAAGCACCAGGGAATCAAAGGCCAACCCGTGCGCGGAGTCGACTTCTTTGATTATGCCGTCGCCGAACGTCCCCAGGTGAATCGTGATCGGGGCGCTCTTATCACGAATGCTTCTTGCTTGCCCCTTGCCCGATTCCTCAGTTGGTCTCTGTGCCGCCACGGTCTCCGTCAGCCGTTGTTGCAGCAATTCCTCAGCAAGTCTTCCGGCGCCGCCCATGCTTTCGCCCAACCGAACCTGTACACCATCCTCCTTCAATGGCAGGGATCGCCACTCTGTCAATACCTCACGCGGCGCCGGCAGTACCTGCCCGGTGTAGTACGGCAGTTCCGCCCGGGCATGGGGGCTCACGAGAACCGTCCATAGGAGGAAGGCGGCGCCCATGTTTCGAGTCACTGTTTGTGTCCTCCCGGGCCCGGCGCCCAGACCGACATCGTCCTCGTCCCCGGAACGGCCCCTTGTCCATGCGTCTATCAGCAGTGGATTGGGTCCGTCAGAAAGGCGTTCGCCCTGGCTCTCAGCCATATTGTCATTCCGCGCGCGAGGAAACAAGGATTTGTTTCCAAGCAGCCTGCCCGTCTTGTTCGGCAATGGTCTTCTTACCAAAGGACTCAGGCAGAATCCGGGCCGGCTGATTCTGCGTCGCAAGAGGAATCCAAAACCCCGCTTTTGGTCGCGATTCTCCTCTCGGACCGTACAGCCGCAACTCGCAAACAAGAGAGAATCTGCGTATATTACATCCTATCGTGAGATGTTGATTGGGCAAGAATAATAAGACTCTGAAGACGCATGATTGAACCTGGCACGCAGTGCACTTGCGTCGGTAGCGACGAGGGGGGCGTGTCGAGAAGCGCCGCCGGGGAATCGCTGACGATGGGGACGCCCAAGGCCGAAGACGCAGTTCGGCTGTCCATTCCCGTGAATGACGATGATGCGAGCACCGGGTGCCGGTTCCTGGAGCGGTGTGGAGGCATCGCGCACGACGAGGACATCCGGAAGTTCGGCCTGTTCATGTTGCTGGCCGCGGCGAGGCTTTCTCCGGTCCCGTGATAAGGAGGCGTATGGCTAGACAGCACGTTCATCCAAGCTGGCGTATTTCGACACTGCTCCTGGTGAGCATCAGCCTGTCCATCGGCTGGGGCATCCGGGGCAACTTCGGGCACGAGTACGGCGCGATGCTGCCGGGGGTTTTGGCCGGCACCGCCGCATGCCTGATGTCCGGCCGCGAAGATTGGCGGCGGCGGGTGGCTTACTTCGCCTTTTTCGGGGCGTTCGGATGGAGCTTCGGCGGGTCGTTCTCGTATATGAAGGTTGTATCCTACACGCACTCCGGCCACCTTCCTTCCCAGTTATTCGGGTTTTTCGGCCTATTCGTCGGCAGTTTCCTGTGGGCCGCACTGGGAGGCGCAGGCACAGCCTACGCCGCCGTCGAAAGCCGCGACCGGCTCACGCAGCTCTTCAAGCCGTTGTGCTGGGTGCTGGCGGTGTGGACCGCGTATTACTTTCTCTGGGAACCCGTGATGAACTCAGGGCCAATGGCCGCCTTGACGGGAGGAGACGTGACGGGCGCGGAGCGGGGATTCTTTCGCGAACTGCGCCAGAACGACCCGTTCTACTGGCTCGACTCGGACTGGGTCCAGGCGTTCCTGGCCCTTGGGGCCCTTTGCGCGTTTGATCTGTGGGAGCGCCGTTCACGGAACACGGCCCTGTTGCCGGTCTTCGGCGCAGCAGGCGCGGCGGCCGGATGGGGTGTGCAGCTGATTATGGCCGCCAGCGGCGTCCTTCCTCGCATCTTGCCTTGGCTGGTACGCGTTCAAGGGGACTTGACCATTGTCAATCCAGACACCGGACAGCCTTTCGACCCGGCGAATATGGTGACGAACTGGCCGCTCATTCTGTCGCGGCATCCCGCTGGTCTCGGGGCGGTGTTCGGCGCCGTTCTGGGCATTGCCGTTTATTTCGCGGTGTTTGGCAAGTGGCGCTCGGGTTCGTCGCTGCTGGTTCACATGGCGCTGGGGTGGTTCATCGCATTTCTCGTGGGCCCCGTCCTGCTGGGTATCCGCATGACGCCGCCGCGCGGCGACAATTGGGCCGGAGGCGTGGGCGTGCTGCTCGGGGTTCTTATTTACGCATTCCGTAACAAGTTGATGCCGGTGGGGGTGGCCGCCATCATAAGCGGGACCATCGGCGGGCTCGGCATTGCCTTCACCCAATGCCTGAAACTGTTGCTGGTCGCCCCCGGCAACCCGAACCGGCTCGCCGAGCTGCCTCCCGAAGTGCGCGATCCTCTCATTGCGAAGTGGGCGCACTGGCAAAGCGCGAACTGGCACAGCATCGTGATCGAGCAGGGGGTGGGGCTCTTGTACGGTCTGGGCCTGGCCATTGCCATGGCCATCCTGGCCTCGCGAACCGGCCGCGCCGATGACCGGCCCCCCGTGCGCCGGTGGACCGAAGCGTTCGCGGCCGGGTTCCTCTTTATCGCCGTGGTCTACGTCAATATGGTGAAATGCGTGGCGGAATGGACAACCGAGCGCGTGGTGGGCGGCAGCTCGTTCCGCTCCGTGCCCGAATTCATGAAGATGCCCCTCATCGAGAGCATCGAGTTTTCCGCGCGTACCTGGTTCAATCTCGCCTACTTCTTCCTGGCCCTGTGCATCGTCGTATTGCTGGTTCTGCATATGCGGCGGCGTCTTCCATTCGTTCCGGCGACGGCACTGGGCAAGGGGCAATTGCTCTACCTCGTGTTTCTGTGGATCATCATCACCTTCAACTTCCAGAAAGCGCTCGTTGGATTCCACGAATCGCGTATCGCGACGGAGGGAGTCCTGTTCTTCAACGCGGTGATTGCGACGTTTCTCATCGCTGCCTTCGCGCGAGAGGAAGACCGGGACCCGGCGCCGCTGACCCCGGTGGAGGATTACAAGCCCTTGTTCTGGAAGAGCGTTGCCGCGATGGGAATCGCCGTGGTTTTCGCCACCTTCGCGTTCACGGGCGTCGTCCGTTCGGTCTATGGCGACCACTTCGCCGGGCACGCGGGCAATGAACGCCGCTTCGGGGACCAGGCTGACTGGCGTATCCGCCCCGTGCTGCGGGACATCAAACACCGCTGACCGAACGGCGCGAAACAGCGGCGGGGGGACCGGCCTATTTCCGTTGGTCGAACAGCAGTTGGGCGATCAGGCCGGCGATGGGCGGGAAGAAGAACGTGCTCGCGAGCCGCGCGAGAGTGAGCCGCCACCCCAGCACCCCGACTTCCATAGGAAGCCGTGCGACAGCCCAGAGGGACCACGCGGTCAGGAAGGCGACCATCGTTCCGGTTCCTGCCCCGGAGCGCACAAGGCCGGCCGCAATGGGCAGGCTCACGTATGGCCCTCCCGGGGCCAATCCGCCGGCAACCGTCCCGATGACAATACCCCGCACGCCTGATTCGGCGCCTACCCAGCGCGATATGGTTTCCGCCGAAACCAGGGTCTGCACCATTCCGGCGACTAAGAATGCGAACAAGAGCAGCGGCAAGACGCTGACGGTCATGGCCAGCCCTGACCGTATACCCTCAACGTGCTGGCCCTCTCCCTTGGCGAATCCCACAATCAACAGGACAGCGGCCAGAATCCCCATGAAAACGGTTGGTACCAACATGGTGCTTCGCTTTCTCTTTCGCGTGTTTTCCATCTCTTTGGCCATGACCCGACCCCCATGTGCGTGAGAACCGGACCGTGTATTCGCCGGCCGGCTCCCGGGCGTATTATACGGCGGGCAAGGGTATTTGACACCTGAACGCAGGGTAGTCCGGCACGGCGCGTCAGGCGCCGCCTCTTTGCGAAGCCTTCTTTTCCCTCCTTTTGGGAAAGTCCGGTTACTGCGGCGGAGCAGCAGGATGGCGGACCCACAGGAGCATGTCGATGAGTACGGGCTGGGCGGATTCGCCCGCTCTCACGCCAAAGGCGAATGTGTTGTCTCCCTGTTTCACAATTGCGGGGTCGACAGGGTAGTCGAGCCACTGGCCGTCCTGCGAGGAAGGGACTAACCGGGCATCGTTGATCGCCACGGTGACTATCTCCGGGACAGGGGCTTCCTTGAACCGCAGCCGCAGCGTCGCTTCGACCGGTGGATGAGCCTTTACGTCTTCGCCCACGGGCATCACCACGGAGACCGGGGCATCGGCGGCGAGGGTGCGCGGGTATTCGGGATTGAGAATATCGCGGTGCATGAACTTCTCGCCGCCCTTGTACCAGAAGCTCAGATTGCCGTATCCCCGCGCGCCGGTCGTATAGACCTTGTCGAGCGGAGCCAGCACTTTGGGGTCGCCCAGTTCGCGCCAGTGCGGCGCATGGGGGTCGAAGAAGTTGAACATGTAGATGCCGTCCGCGCCCGCCTGCCAGGCCTCCATGGCGCGCGCACGATAGGCTTCCAGGGTCATCCGGACGCTGTTTGCGTCCTGGTCGCGCAATCGGGACTCGCTCAGCGACGGGTACACGGGGATGTTGTATTTGTGGCCGAGTTCGACGCTTGTCTGCCAGGGATTGAGGCGGAAATAGCAGCTTACGGTGAGGATGTCGATGAGATCTTCCTGCATCCAGCGCTCGATGTCGAAGCCAACGTCGCGGCACATCTCGACCGAATCGGGCACGCGCACGGAGATCAGGAGCGGACGGCCCCGTTTCGCGCCCACCTCGTCGGCCATCACGCGAATCCGCCGGATGAGCTCGGTCATCATATCGAGTTCGGCCTGCCCGACGGGCCGCCCCTCGGCGTGCGGCCGGAAATACACGAGGTGGCGGAAGAAATCCATCTGCACGCCGTCCACGTCGTAGTTGTTGCAGACTTCCTCGAAGAACTTGAACGCGAGGTCGCGGATCTCGGGTTGGCCGTAGTCCACGGCGGTCCAGGGACCGTTCGCGGGCCGCTTTTCGGGCGTTCCCATCAGCCATTCGGGGTGGTCCTTCTTCAGTTGTGGAAACAGGAAAGGCGAGTACCAGCCGCCCCAGCCGTCATGGCAATCGTTCATGCGCATGGACCAGAAGACTTCGATTCCGTTCTGGCGGCAGAAATCGACGATGATCATGAGGGGATCCATGCCTTGGTCGATGAAGGCCTTGGTCTGGTTCTGGCTGAAACCTTTCTTGCCGCCCGGTTCGGGTTCGGTACACGCGAATATTTCGCCCACCTTCGTGTTGTGGGTGAACATGCTGAACCCTGAACTCCATGTGCAATAGACGATGGTGTCGACCTGGGTGCCCACGACCGCGCGTGTGCGCGCGTCAATCAGCGCTTCGGGGTCGGGCTTTTCGAGGGAATAGACCGGTTCGTTGCCGTCGTTGTCGTACATGATGCGCCGGGTCTTGTGGGCCGCCTCGTGGCGGAGCGCCTTGATTTGTTCGGGTGTGACGGGACCGCCGCCCTCGCCGGCAACGGCCGCCGGAGAGCCCGCCGTGATTGCCACTACCAGCGCAAGCGCCGCCCATCCGAATATGCCGCGTTGATTATCCATTTGAATGTGCTCCTTACCCGTTATGGCGCGCCTACAATCCTGAAACTCTCCTCGAGCCAGCCGTCGCCGTCCTGCGCCCGCACGCGCACCGTGTGTTCACCCGGAGGAATAACCTTGTCGGACTCGTAGTTCTCCGCGCCCAGCAAATATGGCGGGCCTTCGCAGCGGTTGACCAGGACGTCGTCGAGATAGAACTCGATCGGGCCCATGGGAATGCCGTCCACCCAAGCCCTTAGCCGGTGCCAGCCCGCGTACCCCTGGATTTGCTCGAGGCCGGTGATGTAGATGCCTTTGCTGCGCTGCGGCCGCAGCCGGGCGTCCTCGTCCCACCAGCGCGCCACATCGGTGCTGCTCGCCAGCAGGCGCATGGTCCGGCGGTCGTACGGATCCGCGACGACACGGGCATCCGCCTGGTAAACATAGACGCCCGGGGCGCCCTCGAGATAAAGCTGGTGCGCGCGCCAGAGAAACGGCCCCGGAAAGGGCTGGCCCCAACTGAGCCCGTCCAACGCAGGCAACACCAGGCACGCCGTCCCTTTCACCGCCGCGTAGTACGGCGTCATGTCGGCGTGGAGATGACGGCCCTGTATGTTGCTGGGGCAGAGGTAGTCCACCCAACCCTGGCGCGCCCACGCCGCGTAGTCGAACAATTCACTTCTGCGCACGCCATGCGCGGGGAACCGCACCAGGATCGGAATCCGTTCGCCGGGTTTGGCGAACTCATCCGCCAGCGCCCGCAGCGCTTGCATGAACGCGTTGCACGTCTCGAGGGTATCCGGCCCTTCGGGGTAGCGGCAGAAATCGAGCGAGAGCCCCCGCGCGCCGATGTCGAGGGCCTCGCGGTACTGGCTCAGGATGTACTCGCGCACTTCGGGAACCTCGTAGCGCAAGGCCGACCCGCGCATCCAGTCGGGGTGTTGCTTTGAGAATTCGCCCTGAAGCGGGCTGCCGGGATAGCAGTTTGTCGCGCCGAAATTCGCGTGAAGCGAGAATCCCAGGTCTCGGGCCGCGCGCAACGACGCTTCGAGCGTGTTTGTGAATTGTTGCATACGCCCGACGTTGTCGGTTTCGGGCGCCTGCACCGCGCCGATGGGATCGCCGCGGGTCGCGTACAGCAACTGGTCGGCCGCGCGCGTTTCATAGACGGATTGCATGCCGAAGCGGCTGATCTGCATGTCGACAATGGGCACCCGCGCCTCGGCGTAGGCCGAGAGATAGGCCCGATGCCACGAGTTGTCCGAAACCACGTCGCTGAAAGCGTACGAATAGGGTTCCCAGTAGCCCGCGACGAGCTTGTCGGTCTCGCCGCTGAATTGCGCGTCTAAACCTTCGCGCACCTCCGGCGACAAGGGCACAAACTTTACGTAATCGATGCTCGATGCTGCCGGACCCGTATACGCGTGCAATTGCTCGAGCACGAGATGCTGGCGGTCCAAATCGCGCCATTGCCATAGCACCTCGTTGAACAACGCACTCGAAAACAGGCGCTGAGACCGTTCCTCGCCGGTAAACCGGAGCGCGATTCCGCCCACGGACGGTATCGTGCGCACGAATACCGCGCAGGGTCCCCGCAAATCGAGTGGATAGGACAGTAGAGGCAGGCGCTGCGGGCCGTTGCTCTCTCCGAACAGGGCGTTGCCGCGGGACGCGTCCCGCTCGGGCGTCATATCCGTCTGCCACGACCATTGCGGCCCCGTCTCCTGCGGCTGGCCCGCGCCGCCCGTCATTATCCCAGAGTGTTGAAAGACGCCGGACCACTCCTCGACATAGACCACATCGGAGTTGTCGGCCTGCAGCGGGGTCTGGCAGGTTGCCAGGACCTCGCCCTCGGGCGTTCGGAGCGTGATCCGGAACAGGGCATCGACTCTGCCGTCTATTTGCGCGTCTGGATACGGGTTAAAGACAACGGTCCGCGTAAGACCTGCCGCGCGTCGCTCGGATACCGACCCCTTGAGCCATGGTCCGTACTGCTCAGGCCGGGCGAGGTGCATCGCCGTTTCCGAGATGAGCGGCATGACCCGCGCGGGTTGCCACGCCTCGCTTCCCGCGTGAGTCCACTCGCACGCCACCGAGACGGTCTCCGGGGCTCCCGCCGGCACCGGATACGACACGTGGAAATAGCGTGTCACGGGCTCCACGGAGACTTGGACATCCTGCGCCGCGCCCGCGGCTGCCAGCGCCACGATAAGAAGTCCCATGACCGACCACGTGTTTCTCATGCACGGCTCCTCCCGTTTTGCTGCTGTCTCCGTTATACCTCCGGCTCGATGACGTACGTGCGCGCGTCGAAATCGACCGTGACGGTCGTCCCGTCGGCGTAGGTCGTGCGCTGTTTGCGGGTCGTGCCGTCGAGCAGATCGTGGCTGACCATTTCCTCGAGCCCGAGGCGCTGCGCCAGCGCGGCCGCCTTGTTCACCAGCGCGACCTGTTCGGGACTCGCCCCCGGCCCCACGTAGGGCAATCCGGCATTGAGCAGACAGTGCAGCCAGCCCGCGTCGGCTTTCGGGACGCCCCAGCCGCCGTTATCGCCCATTTCCCACGGCAACAGGATCGCGTCGTGGTACACGAGATTGAACAACGGCACGGGAATCCCCGTAGCATCCCCTCCTCCGATGCCCGGAAATGTCGCATATGGCCCGTGATGGACCAGGTCAAGCGAGCGCACCAGGTAATCGGCGGGTTCCTCGGAGCTCACGACGTACCCGCGCGCGCGGAGCAGATCGAAGCACTCGCGGCGGTACCGGGCGCAGTCGCTGCGCGTGATCGGATGCGCCGGCAGCGTGCTCTCCTCGAGAGGCACGACCGCGAACACGTCGAGATACGCCCCGCGCACCTTGATCCCATGGGCGGCGAACAGGTCGTGATTGCGGCGCACGTAACCGGGAGCGAAGCGGGGATTCAGGATGGTCTGGGGCCCGCCGCACCACGTCGACGTCTCTTCGCGCGAGCCGTCGAGGCGCACCGCGGCCAGCCGGTCATCGAACGATACGGCGTTGAGATAGAAATCGCGGTACTGGTCGTGGGTGGCAAAGAGGTAACCGAGCTCCTCACACGTGTCGGCATACGCGCGTAACCCGTCCCATCCGCCCTGCTCCTGGCCCACGGGCAATACGTCGGGATGGCCGTTGTCGTAGCCGTAGAAACCCCATCCGTCCAGGTGCACGTACGCATCGTCGATGCCCGCCGCCTTCAATTGTCGCAACCCCGCCGCGAGCTGGTCGAACGTCTGCAGGCTGTGGTTGTTCTCGATCCGGTCCTTGTGGAACAGCGCCGCCTCCTGCACGAAATGGTATAGCGCGCCCTGGTGGACCACCGGTTTCCCGATAACCTCGTCGAGGCCGCGCGTGCGCGCGCGTTTCTCGGCCAGCGACACGAACTCGCCGCGCTCCTTCACGAACCGGCGGTACCGTTTCGCCATTTTCACATAGCTGCTGTCGTTGTCAAAGACGTACCGGATGGTGCGAAGGTAGCGTACCTGGCCCAGGCTGGGATACCAGCGGGGGGCGATGCGCGTCGGCCCGCCTTCGGGGTGGTTGTACTCGCCGCCGGCGTCGTCGCTGGTCTCGAGGATGGTCATCACGCCGGCCGTGCCGTCAAGCTGGCCCCACCAGGGCATGTAGAGCGAGCGCGAGTTGCACAGGTCGCCCGCCGAGATGGCTTGTGGCCAGTTCCCCGGCAGCAGCATCCCCTGCATGCGCGGGATCACCGACACGAATCCCGCTTCCTGTTTTGGAACGATCGCTTTGGGCCACCTGATCATGGCGAGGTCGCGTTCCTGCTCGACCGCCGCCAACTCGAACACGAGTTCGCTGCCAATTGCGTTCACACACAACCGCAGCTCGAACCCCGGCGCGTCCGGGAACTCGGCCAGAGCGATCAGCATGCCCACGGCGTAACCCGGCGCGAACGCCTCGGCTTTCCGTTGCGCCGCATCGAGAAAACTGAAGTCTTTGCCCCCTTTTTGAATGTCGCCTTTCCCGCACGGCTCGAACTGCCAGACGTGCCCGCCGGCGTTCACCTCCATCGCGAAATCGGACTTCGCCAGGCTGAAGGACAACTCGGGCGTCTCGAGGCGCCAGCGGTCGTCCAATTCTGAGAACGACCCCTGGGCCGTACTTGGGCGCTCCGCCGCGTTGGCCCACAGCCACATGCGGACGCCGTCGATGGCCAGGTAGATCGCCTTGAATTCGTCTTCGTTCGACGCGCCTTTGTCAAGCAGGGACCCGAGTTCGGCCAGCTTGGACGCTTTCTCGGCGTTCAGCGCGTCCGGCACCGTGATGGCGCCGAGGCGCTCGACATGAAACCGGAGCGTGTCGATGCGCGGCGCATACTCTTCCGCCGCCGCAAACTGGGACAACATCAGAAGAATCGAGATCATGGTTACCCCTCCACGTACGGGAAGACCGCGGACCGCAACACCCGCGGATTGCGTGCACGCATGATGGCGCAAATGCCGCAGCGAAGTCCACACGGAGGGAGACGGAGCCCGTTCCCGCCAGTACCCAAAGAAAACAGTGATGCCAGGGTGTGTCCGTCCGTGTACCCAACTACCCGGAGCGCGGCCCTGACAGGCTGCGAAGTTTCAGTGGCCGGTTGGAAAACCGGCCCTCCGTTGGGGGCGCGCAAGTGTTGATATGCCCTGCCAGCTGGCGCATCATGTGGCGCGGCCGGGTAGCCGCCAAGCCGGAATCAGGGCCTCCCGATACGCGCTGCCCGGGTCTCAACATCCTGGCAACCGACAGCGACGGAGCACGCCGCCGGGGATGGGTCGAATGGGCGCCCGGCATCGGCCAGAACAAGGGTCCCGGCAAGTTCCCGAAAGTGCTGCTTGCGGTGGATTGGAGTGGCATTTCTTTGGTATGACTTGTGGGCTCTATGCATCCTACAGGTCCCGTAACTCGACAGGGAGAATTGAACCATGACAAGAATGCAACCGGTTTACGTACGCGTCCTATTGGGATGTGTGCTGAGCGCATGCATGGCGTTGAGCCGAACCGTCGCGTCAGCCGGCGACATCGAGGCCATCCGCGAGCAGCCTGCGGCATCAATCCTGGGCTCCGAAACCATCTGGGGCCCCGCGGAGATCTACATCGGCTGGCCGACAATCGCCAAGACGCGCGAGGGCGAATTGCTTGTGGCGTTTTCGGGCGACCGCGACGCGCACATATGCCCCTGGGGCAAAACGCAGCTCGTGCGGAGCAGCGACAACGGCGCAACATGGACCCCGGCGGAGACGGTCAACAACACGCCCCTGGACGACCGCGACGCGGGCATCATCCAGACGCGGCAAGGCACGCTCGTGGTCAGTTGGTTCACGAGCCTCGCCTTCGAGAGAAACGACCAATACCGCCGGCACCGCGAGAAGCTGTCCGCCGAGACCGTGAACCAATGGTTCGGCTCCTGGATTCGCCGTTCGGAAGACGACGGCAAGACCTGGGGGAGCTACATCCGCGTCGAGACCTCCGCGCCCCACGGTCCCATCGAACTCAGCGACGGACGCCTCCTCTACGTCGGCTGTACCGGCGCGAACACCCCCGAGGAGCGCGTCGGCGTGCTGGAATCGCGCGACGACGGCCGCACGTGGACGCGTATCGGAAGCATCGCCCAGGCCGAGGGCGACGACCCCAGCCAGTGCCACGAACCCCATGTCGCGGAGACCGCCGGCGGCGCTCTGGTCGCCATGGCCCGGTACCACGGCGAGGGCGAGTTCGCCAACCATCTCCGGCAGGCGTTCAGCACCGACGGCGGCAAAACGTGGACCCGGTTCGAGCCGACGCCGATCTGGGGGTATCCGCCGCACCTGCTCCGGCTCGACAACGGCTGGCTCCTCGTCACATACGGCCGCCGCACCGAACCGTTCGGCGAGCGCGCCTGCATCAGCAAAGACGACGGCAAAACATGGGACGTCCAGAGCGAGATCGTGCTGTCCCAGGCGCCCAGCAGCGACCTCGGGTATCCCGCATCGGCCCAGCTCGGCGACGGCTCGATCCTCACCGTCTACTACGAGGTCCTCGAGAAAGGACGGAAACCGCCCCTGCGCTACACGCATTGGAAGCTGAAGTAGGAGGCGAGGCCTCGGCGGGGGATGTGAGGGCTCGGGACAGATGCGTCTCGGGCCTCTTGGCGCTCGCTTGCGCCAGTCCCTTCACGGTGTCACTCGCTTTGGATGATGTCTGTGCAGTGCTCGAAGATGATGGGGGGATTGCCGCTGGCGGGTTCGATGGTGACGTCACGAAGGGTGATGCCGTCGACCCATTCGAAACGCATCCCGGCTTTGGCCTGGATGGCCACGTGCTCGAGCGTCACGTTCTGGATGGGCAGGTGTTCGGTAGCGGTCATGCTGACAGCTTGCGCGGCGCCGCCGCAGGTGATGTTCTTGAAGGCCAGGTTACGGAACAGGGGATAGGCGCTGCCGTCCTCGGAAGCCATCCACGCGCCGTAATCCGTTTGGAGCACGATGGCGCCCTGGCCGATATCGGCCATACGGATGTTCTCGAACAGGCAGTTCTCGACGACGCCACCGCGCGATGCGTTGGATTTCAACCGAATGCCGATGAGCGAGCCGGTAAACTCGCACGAGTGGCCGTAAACGTTGCGCACGCCGCCGGACATGTCGCTGCCGATAACCATGCCGCCGTGCGTCTGTCCGGCCCGGATGTTGCGGATGACCACGTTTTCCGTGGGCCGCCCGATACGCCGTCCTTCTTCGTTGATGCCCGACTTCAGGGCAATCGCGTCGTCGCCGGCGTTTATGTCGCACGCTTCAATCAGGGCGTTCCGGGTCGAGTCGAGGTTGATCCCGTCGGTATTGGGTCCGCCGACGGTGTAGAGCGTCAATCCGCGGACGAGCACGTTTTCGCAATACACGATATGAATGGTCCAGAACGGCCCGGGTCCCGCGATTTCGAACCCCTCGAGCAACACGTTCCGGCAATTGATCGGACTGATGAACTGCGGCCGCAACCCCGCTTCGGGCGTGCCGTAAACGCGTTTCTCGGCGGGCACGTCTTTGAGCACTTGTTCGTGATAGATGCGGCGGCTCGTCTCCTCCTGGATCTTTGCCCACGGCCACCACGAGGGACCGTGTCCAAACAGTTTTCCGGGTCCCGTGACGGCGATGTTCTCGCAATCCCGGGCGTAGATGAGCGGCGAGTAGTTGTACACCTCGAATCCCGCCCATCGTGTGAAAACGGGAGGGAGATAATCCTCAGGGTCGGTGCTGAAATGCAGTTCAGCGCCCTGGTCAAGACGCAGGTTCACGTTGCTCTCGAGGTGAATCGCGCCGGTCAGCCATTTGCCCGGGGGGACCCGCACTGTCCCGCCCCCCTCCGCCGCGCACGCGGCAACAGCCTTGCGGATGGCGTCTGTGTTCTTGGTTTCGCCATCGCCTCGCGCGCCGTAGTCGCGGATATCATAGGCGCGCTCGGGAAACCGGGGGCGTTCAAGGGCAGGCATGGGAAACGGGGCTTGCAGCGGCGCGATGGCATCGGGACCGGCCGGTGCCGTTGTTGCGGGCAGACCCCATATCGCGCAGCACGCGATGACCGCCCAGCACGATGCAGTCATACGGCGAGAAACGGTTCTCAATCGCGGGCGTTTGTTCAGAGCGCGCTACTCCAATCCGTATTTCTTGATCTTGTACTGCAGGGTGGTGCGTTTCAGGCCGAGATGCTCGGCAGCCTTGGTCTTGTTCCACCGGAACCGCTCGAGGGCGGCCTGGATCATCTCGCTTTCGAGCTTGTCCGTACGTTCGATCAGCGAGCCGTGTTCCGGGGCTTCCACGGGCTCGGGTTCGTCGTCTTCCTGCACGAAGAACAGTTCCTGGGGCAACTCTTCGACCGTGACGATGCTTCCCTCGCACAACACCACCGCGCGCTCGAGCATATTCTCGAGTTCGCGAATGTTGCCCGGCCACGGGTAGCGCATGAAGAAGCTCATGACCTCGTCTTCCACGCCCGCGACCGTCTTTCCGGTCTCGGCGCTGAATCGCGCCAGAAACACGTCCACCAGCGCGGGGATGTCGTCGCGGCGGCGCTTGAGCGGCTCGGTGCGCAGGGAAAACACGTTCAGCCGGTAATAGAAATCCTCGCGGAAATCACCCTTCTCGATGGCCTCGCGGAGGTCGCGGTTGGTGGCCGCGACGATGCGCACGTCAACCTTGATGGTCTGCTGTCCGCCCACGCGCTCGAATTCGCCCTCTTGAAGCACACGCAGCAGTTTGGTCTGGATGGACGGGTCGATCTCGGCCACTTCATCTAGGAAAAGCGTTCCGGTATGGGCCTGCTCGAAGCGTCCGGCGCGTTGGCCCGTGGCGCCCGTGAAGGCGCCGCGCTCGTGCCCGAACAATTCGCTTTCGAGCACGCCCGGCGCGAGGGCTGCGCAGTTTAACGCCAGGAACGGCCGTTCGCGGCGGGGGCTCGCGTCGTGGATCGCGCGCGCCACCAGTTCTTTTCCCGTGCCGCTCGGACCCGTGATCAGCACCGAACTCCGGCTCGGGCCAATCTTGTCGATCATTTTCAACAGTTGCCTGGTTAGCTTGCTGTCGCCAATGATCCGGCGCCGGTCAACCAGTCCGGGGGCTTGCTTCCCCGGCGGCAGGGCAATGACTTCGGCTCTGTGCCGCAGAATCTTGTCAACCTTGAGCTCAATTTCCTGGAGCTTAAACGGTTTCGCGATGAAATCGAAAGCGCCCAGGCGCATCGCCTCGACAGCCGTCTCCAACGTGCCGTAGGCCGTGATTACAATGATGCTCGCGTCGACCGCGGCTTCTTTCGCGGCGCGCAACACGGCCATCCCGTCGCGGCCGGGCATTTTGAGATCCGTGATTACGACGTCAAACGGTTTTTCCTGAAGCAGCTCGATGGCTTTATCGCCGTTCGACGCCGCGCTCACGTCCAGGCCGCGGTCCGTGAACGCGGTCTCCAGCACCTGCCGGATACCCGGCTCGTCATCCACTACCAACAAACGGGCTCGTGTCTCTGTTCGCGTCACACTAGACTCCCCAAAATGCCGTCGCACAACCGGATATGGCGCCGCGCGGTTCCTTGCCTCCCCGGCAAGCATGGCGACCGGTTGAAGATACAGCGGTATCGCTCCGCTGAGCCGTTACGCGGCAGCTTAACTCTTCTATTTTGTATCACTTGTCGCGAACCGCGTCAAATGTTCAGCAGTAATTTGCGGGAACGGCATTCCCACAATTCACGAATTCCGCGCTCAGTCGCCGAATAGTTTCCGGAAATCGTCTAATTTGTCTAAATTCCGCGTGCTTTCGTCACTACCTCCGAAGAGGGAATCCAGAGCATTTCGCGCCTGGTCGCCGGCCTGGCCGCCGGTCTTCTCGGTCGAGCGGTCCGCGAACTCGAACTCGTCACAGAAATTGCATCCCGCCTTGTCGCCGACCCACTCAGTGGTAGGGATGTAGCACTGATTGTGAGCGCTGGGCTCGTAATAGCGGCAATTCAGGCAGCAATGCAGGTACCCGGAACAACTGCCGCAGATGTCTTTTGGCCCGGGTTGCTTCTTGCCCCCGCCGTCCCATTCGCTGCCGCAACGGTGACAGTATTTCATGCTGGCCGCTCCCCGTTCCCCGAACCGGTGCAAACGCCTTTCCAGCCTACCCTCACCACCATCTCCAGTCAACCAGTTGGAACCTGGCGGACGCGGCCCCCGGCGGACCCGACGGACGGGGCGGCCGTCCGAAGGCGCTGGGGAGAATCCGTCACGGTTACCCGCAGCGGTCTTGCGGGCAGGGGAGAGAGGCGGCGGCGATTCTATAAGAGATTGATTTGCAAGGGCTTAGAGTCATTATCGGCGGGCTTTGTGCGGCAAGAACGGGGAAACCCCTGTCTTTCCTGTAAATGGAAAGGCGTTTTGGTATTATGGGGGTAGTTTCCGGGGAAGTTCGCGGAAGCGGCTCAAGTTTCGGCGCGTTCCTGCCGATGAACGGTATGTAGCATCGCGCCACATAACGGGTTTTTGCACGTGGGAGAGGACCTATGGTTGGAATCAACGGAATAGGCGGCATACCTGAGCCAGTCCCTGAGCGCCCAGCCAATGTCCGCGACCGCAAGCGCGAAGTGGAAAGCGCACCCGCGCGCGAGGACGGGGTTCGCATCAGTCCCGAGGCGCAGGAAGCCGCAACCAGCGCGCGCGTGGCGAATATCGCCCGCGAAGACGACGGCATTCGCGCCGACGAGGTAGCCGCCGCGAAAGAACGGCTCGAACGGGGCGATTTTCGGTTGCCGGAGGTGGTGGCCGAGGTCGCGCGCCGGTTGAGCAAGTATTTGCCATAAAACCGATAGACAAACGCGTACGAGCGCTGTTCCCGAGCACGAGGTTACTCGTGCTCTTTGTTGTTGTGACGACGACCGGCTGCCGGATGTGGCCGTTTGGCGGGTCGGTGCCGGGAGTTGAGGAAGGCATCGCCTCGTGGTACGGCGACGAGTACCATGGCCGGGCCACGGCGTCGGGCGAGATATTTGATCAGGAAGCCATGACGGCAGCCCACCGGGAACTCCCCTTCGGCACCATCGTGCAGGTCACCAACCTGAAGAACCACCGGACGGTTGTGGTGCGGATCAACGATCGGGGGCCGTTCATTCGCGGGCGGGTCATCGACTTGTCGCGCGGCGCGGCCCGCGAACTCAACATGTTGCGCGACGGCATTGTGCCGGTTCGTCTCGAGGTGTTGGAGTGGGGCACGGGCGCGCGCCTGTGACGGCCGCGCCGTTTCAGGCAGAATAGCGGCCATGCCTGCACTCAGTATTGTCATGATCGTCAAGAACGAGGCCGGCCGTCTCGGGGAATGCCTCGCGTCGGTCCGCGGCATCGCCGACGAGATAGTCGTCGGGGACACGGGGTCTACCGATTCCACGGTCGCGGTGGCGGAGGGGTTCGGGGCACGGGTGCTCACGATTCCCTGGCGCGACGATTTCGCGTGGGCGCGGAACCGCGTGCTCGAGGCCGCCACAGGGGACTGGCTGCTGCATGTGGACGCCGATGAGGCGGTCGATTCCGAGGGCGCAGGGAGAATTCGGGCGCTTGTGGACACCGATGGCGCGGGGGCGGACGCCATCGAAGTCACGCTGGCGAACTACTGCGATGAACCGCGCGCGTGGCGGTGGGTAGCGGCCGCCCCGGATGCGCCGATGGCCCGGGGACGCGCCGGATACATCGCCGCGCCGCTGCTGCGCCTGTTTCGCAACGGCAGGGGATTCGAGTACCGTGAACCGGTCCACGAGAACATCACCGAGAGCGTGCTCGAGCGGGGCGGGGTCATTCGGTCCGAACCCATCCTTATCCATCATTACGGGTATCAGGCGGGCGATGCCCGCTCCGATGTGAAGAAAGCCTTCTACCTCGAACTGAACCGCAAGAAGACCGTCGAGCGCCCGGACGATCCCAAGGCGTGGCACGACTACGCGGAGCAGGCGCTGGTGTGCGGCGATGCGGCCGGGGCCGAGGCGGCGAGCCGCCATGCGCTGGAACTCGAGCCGCTGCATCTCGGCGCCGCGACTACCTTGGCCAACATTCTGTTGAATCGGAACGAGCTGGAAGAGGCGCGGGCGCTTTTGCGGCGATTAGAAGACGCGGGCATGGCCGCGCCCCATGTCGTGACGGCATTGGGGGCGATTGCGTGCCGGTTGGGGCAACTCGATGAGGCCCGGCAGCGGCTCGAGGCCGTGGTGGAGGCCCTGCCCGGGGCCGTAATGGCCCGGTTGTACCTGGCGCGCGTCTGCGACCGGCTCGGCGATTTCAGAGCCGCACGAGCCCAGCTCGAACACGGCTGCGCGCTCACGCCCACGCTCGAGGAACTGCGACACCGTCTTGAAGCCCACCGGCTGCGCGAGGCTGGCGAACAGGCGTTCGCGTCAGGCGGCGTGGAGCGTGCCGCAGCGCATTTCCTCGCCGCATTGAAGCTCGATCCCGATGATCCGCTGCTTCACAACGGTCTCGGCGTGGTCTCGCACTCCCTCGGGCGGACAGACAGAGCGCGGACCTGCTTCGAGCGCGCCCTCAAGCTTGCCCCGGGCATGCCCGAAGCCCTCGAGAACCTCCACGCGCTTGAGCCCATGTGAATCCTAAACGGCGGCTCCCATCAAACGGTCCGCGATGGTGAATGCGGCTTGGGGACGGGCGGCGCGGCGCGCAGCCTGCTGCATCTCCGCCAGCCGCTTGGGGTCATCGAACAGAGTCTTGACCTTGAAGATCATTTGAGCGGCCGTGCGCGCCCAGAGACCCGCGCCGTGTTCCAGGAGATAGATCGCGTTACGCTCTTCCTGGCCGGGGATGGGATTGAATACGAGCAGGGGCAACCCCATGGCCAGGCATTCGCTCGTGGTCAGCCCGCCACTCTTGGACACAGCCAGATCGCTTGCCGCCATTAACTCGTGCATGTTATCGACGAAGCCGAAGGCCTTGAGCCGGCCTTTGCACGCTCTGGCGAGTTTCTTCAGGCGCTTCTCGAGGTCCTCGTTCTTGCCGGCCACCGCGATGAACTGGGCATTGGGAAGGCAGTCCGCCAGCAATTTCACAGCTTCGTCGGCGCTCATCATGCCGAATCCGCCCGCGGCTACAAGGACCGTGTGCCTGTCGGCATTGAGGCCCAGGGTACGGCGCATTTCCGCGCGCGGGGGGTACTCTTTTGCGAATTCCGGCAGGATGGGGATGCCGGTAACCTCGACGGAGGCCGTGCCGATACCCTTCGCGCGCAATGCGTGAGCCATTTCGCTCGACGCTACGAAGTAGCCGGTTACCCCGTCCTGTATCCACATGGAATGAATATCGTAATCGGTGAGGATGGTGTAGATGGGAGCTCTGAGTTTGCCTTTGCGTCGTTGCGCAGAGAGCACCTCGGCTGGAAGAAAGTGGGTGCAGGCGATGATGTCCGGCCTGAATCCCTCAACAAATTTCAGCAGGTCTTTTGCATTCAGGCGGGACAACAGCGTGGAGAGCTTCTTGGTATTGCTGTCCACGGGTTTTGCCTCGAGGGTCTCGTAGATGCGTTCCCATACGGAGGGGAGATTGCGCACGATCGCTTCGTATCCCTCGGTGTAACCTTTGCGGAACGCGGCGTTGGTGTACTCGAGGGTGTCCGCGTTCACGATCTCGACATTGGGATACCGATCGCGGATGGCTTGGGTGAGGGCCTGAGCGGCCCGGAGGTGTCCGGCGCCGGCCTTGACGGAAAGCACGAGAATGCGTTCGATGCCCATGTCAGGTTCCTTTCGTTCTGCATGCACGGCCTCGTGTCGCGCCCAGGATCACCGTAGCACAGAACCGGCCGCGATTTCCCGTTCGCGCCGCGAGTTGGCGGGGGGACGGGAGCCCAAATCGCTGGGTGTCCGCCGGCGAAACCGGGTACGGCGCCATGCGATTCGTGGGCCCCGGTTAGCTGGGTTTCTTCAGCGCCAACGGCGCGAAACATACCAGCCTGGCCTGAAGGGCCAGGAAAACGGGATCAAACAACAGGGCGGGAGGGCTGAAGGCCCGAAACATC
>DAOLNV010000064.1:21398-34334 GCA_035416745.1 Candidatus Hydrogenedentota bacterium
GCCGGAGAATCCGTTCCGCCACGCCTTCGGCCTGGGCCGGCATGTTTCCGCGCCGCTGGCGCTGAAACACAAGACGGCGGCGCCGCTCTCATCTCAGCTGCTCAATGTGTTGAAATCCAGCCCAGTACCCGGAATGCCAAAGGGTATAGGTTACTTTGCTTCACATTATCCGAGGATTGGACGCGATTAGATGAAGGGTCTAGATCTGCAATGTCTTTACTGGTAAAATACCGTGCGTAAGGGGGTCATGAGCTCTGAGCGCACGCGGACGCGGTCGGCATTTCTCGCTCGAAGGGCTGGAGCGGGAAGCGGGAGGGAGACAATGAATACGTGTGCGTATTGTGAAGGTCCGGCCGATATACGGCGGGGCATGGGCGTAGATGCTGAGGTCTACTTGTACGCCTGTCCGCTGTGTCTGAACGTGTCTCTGTTGCGCAGCCAGCCCAAGGGGCTGTTGTCCGAGCGCCTGGAAACGGAGCCCGATATCCGGGAGATACTTCCCGCCGGCTCGATACCGTCAGAGATCCTTAACCGGCTGCGGAAAGCCGCCGACGATCTGCCTCTCCTGCCCGACGTGTGCCAGCGCGTCGTTTCGCTCGCGCACGATCCGTTATCGACGATGACAGACATCGCCGAGGCGATCAACCAGGACCCGGTCATTGCCACCAAGTTGTTGCGATTGGCCAATAGCGTGGCGTTTGGGGGGCTCCATGAAGTAACGAGCCTTGACCAGGCATGCGCGCGGTTGGGGGTGAGGGAGATTGTGCGGACGGTTCAGGCCATCGCGTACAGCGGGCTTTACCGGGCCGCCAAGCCGTCTCAGCGCGAAACACTGCAAGCTCTATGGCGTCATACAGTCGCCGCGTCGCAAGCAGCGTACGAAATCGCCCGTCAAAAGTGCCCGGAAGAAGCCGATGAAATGTTTCTGGCGGGCTTGCTTCACGACCTGGGAGCGGTCGTATTGATTAACATCATCGCGCGGAGCCCGGTTACGCTTTCCAGCCGCCTGCGAGAGGAGCCCGCAATCGCTCATGAGTTCGAAGTGAAGTACCATGCGTTGGCTGGCATTCACGTCGTTCTGGAACGGAACTTGCCGAACACCTTCGCGTTCACCACCTACTTTCACCCCCGTCCGCAGCACGTGCCTGTCCCGCAATGGCGCACGCCGGTGCTGATCGTGCGCATGGCGGAACGCGTTGCCGAGGCGTGCGGCTATGCATTCGACGGCGGCGACGAGCCCTTGAGGGCGGACGATCCCGAGGCTGCGGAGCTTGGACTGTCGTCCGAAGAGCTCGAGCGCGTGCAAACACGCGTCCACGAAGCGGTGGAGACGCTGCTCGATATCGTGGCCGCGTAGCTCGCGCGTTTCGGGAAGAACGGGGCTTTTTATTCCAGAAAACGGGCGCTTACGTCTCCCAGGGTGTCGTTATCGACATAGACCGCTGCCGGTTTACCGGGTTCCTCTATCCAAACGCGCAGGAGCCCTTCGCCCTCGGGAAGGGCGCATACCGCCGAGTTTCCCCCCGCCGCAAGCACGCTGATCATTTCGTTGTCTTGAATGGCTACGTGCATGGTGCCCGGGGCGGTCGACTCGCCGCGCTCGAAGGTGACCTCGTATAACCCGCCGCGTTCGACGCACACGGGCCATCCACGGGGTCTCTTGCCGGTGTTCGCCTGGTCCTGGTAGCGGCACAGGTGAACCGGGTTCTCGTGAGGCGAACCCAGGTGAATCCGGCCTGGGGCGAACCCGCGCGACGCTTTCACATCGTCATACCACGCGTCGTACGCGGATCTGAGGGCTGATGCGATTTCCGGGTGCGCGCCCGCCACGTTGTCTTGTTCGCCAGGGTCTTCCTCGAGGTCGTACAGCTCGAAGACGGAGGCCTTGCCGGCATCAAGACTTTCCTGACCGAAGGTGCCTGGGTTACACACCAGCTTGTAGCGGTTCGTAACCACGGCGGCGTTGTGGTAGCGCTCGGGAGAGAGCCCCCGGTGGCACTGGAGAAACAGACGCCTGTCTGACGGCGCCTTTTCCTGGCCGCGCAGCAGAGCCAGAAGGCTTACACCGTCCAGGACCGTCTCCGCGGGGGGGGCGGTTTTGCAGGCTTCGAGGATGGTCGGCGTCAAATCGATGTGGGCGGCTATCGAATCCAGTCTGCGTTTGCCCTTGAGGAACGATGGCCATTGCATGAAACAGGGGACGCGAATCCCGCCTTCGTACACACAGGATTTCAGTCCGCGGAGATTCGCCGTGTACCGTTCCTGCTGAGGGCCGTTGTCGCCGAAGAAGATCACCAGGGTGTTGTCGCGCAGGCCTTCGCGGTCCAACCAGCCCAGCAACCGGCCCACGTTTTCATCGATGTTGGTGATCATGCCATAGACATGGGCGGTGGCGTCGTCCAATCCCGCGGCCGCATACGGTTCAACATATTCGCGGGCAACCTCGAGGGGCACATGCGGCGCATTGGTGGCTATGTAGGCGAAAAAAGGCCGGGCGCGGTTGGCGGCGATGAATTCGCGGGCCGCTTCGAAGAAGATGTCGGTGCAGTAACCCTGTGCCTGGACGGGCGCCGCCCCGCGCCAGAGCTTGGGGTTCAGATAGCTGTTTGGCTTGTCCGGGGGCTGTCCGATGCCGCCGGACTTGTGCCACAGGCACGTGTCGAAACCCTGGTCCTGAGGACGCATGGGATAGTTGTCGCCCAGGTGCCATTTGCCGAACAGGCCCGTGGCGTATCCCGCGGAACGGAGCATTTCGGCAAGGGTGATTTCGTCGCCGTGCATCTTGGCTGCGCCCCATGCCGTGTGGATGACGCCCGTACGGTAATAGTGGCGGCCCGTAATGAAACCGGCCCGCGTGGGCGCACACACCGGGCAGCAATAGAAGCGGGAGAGGTCGATGCCCTCATCCGCGAAACGATCCAGATGCGGCGTGCGGATTTGGGCATTGCCGTGAACGCCCACGTCGCCGTAACCCTGATCGTCGGTCAGAATGACGATGACGTTCGGGCGCTCCCACGGTGCGTGTCTGGGCGCCGGCGCCCCGGGTGCAGAAATCTCCTCGGGCTTGTGCGCACAGTTCGCGGCCAAGACCCCGGCCCCGAGGCCAAGCCCTTTCAGGAACGTCCGTCGTGTAGGTCTGGACATGTCGGCCCTCTATGTGTGCATCCTGCCGCGGCGCGGTTTCCGCCCGCTGTGGCGCGGTTTCCCGACCGCGCCACTCTTGCGGCCGCAGGTCTTCACTCAAAGAACTGCGTCAGCCGTTGCCTCCCGCAGGGTTGGCTGTGGCCGCGCCCACTTTGGCGCGGCGTTCGCTCAATTCGCGCCAGCTGGTCAGGACGATACCCTCTTCCTCGATGGTCTTCTTGACGTCCTCATCGAGCATTATCTCGAGGTCTGCCAGGCGGGTATCGCCGGACACCGAGATGAACTCAAACGTTTCGCTGGGCTTCGTGCAGTGGACGATGATCTGCGTTACGCCGGGCTGAAGGTTGCGCAGCAGCTCGATGGTATTCGCCTTTTTCTCTTCGAAGGTCCTCCACCCATAGGTAGCGCCGTAGAGGTCGTCAATCACCGGTAGACCCGAATCCCATACGGATTTCGCGACCTCGCGAATCGCTGGGAACTGGTCGGCGAGATCGGCGTAATCCTGCTGGGCCAGCGTGCAATGGCCGCCGGGGATCATGACGGGAATGTGCATTTCTTTGCCGACCTTCACGTACGCGGCGAAATACTCCATGGTGGCGTAGACCGTGCCCATGTGGGTGTCGAGATGCGTAATGGGCAGCCCCATGGTCTTTGCGCGGTCGATCTGCGCGCGAATCTCCGCCTCGATCTCCTTGGCGGTGGCATGCTTGACGACAAGCTCGACGTTATCCCACAGGCAACCCTGCTGGTCCGCCAGGCCGGGCACAATATACTTGCCAGCCAACGGTCCCCAGCGGTAATTCTCCCACTCCGACGTGAGCGTGAGATGTAAACCGTTGTCGACATCGGGATGCTCGGCGCAGTACTTTGCGAATTCCGGCACCCAGGGGCAGGGCATCATCGTGCTCGTGGACGTGAGAACGCCTTTTTCGAATGCTTCGATGACGCCCATGTTCGAGTCGTGCGACATGCCCGCGTCGTCGGCATGGAAAATGAGCGCCTTGGCGCCTTTTTCCCATCCCAGCATTTCGGCGTAGGTGGGCTGGGCTTCGTCGGCGGCCCAGGCGGCGCCCAGCAGGCAACACGTGAATAGGGTCACAATGATGATCGATCTCATGGTCTCGGTGCTCCTTGGTTATTGGTTCCGAACGGGCGCTCATCATACGAACGCTCCGGTCACTTCCTTGGCTCATTCGGACGGTTTCCGGCCGCTCGCGGCCGTGAACGCCTCGAGCACGGCGGCCTTCATCCTGGCCCCTGCCTTTTGTCCCGATACGGCGTCCAGGACCACGATGTCGATGGCGCCGGGCATGCGTTCATAATAGTACGTCCAAAAGGGGCAGTAAAAGAGTTGACAATCCTGCGTCTCGAGAGGCGTGGGCCTGTCGCGGTGCCCGCGGCGCCGCAGCAACGACAGGGTGAGCTGGACGCGCCCCTTCGCTTCCGCCTCCTTGGGGCTCATCAAAGGGGGAAACAGGGCCTCGGGCGGGTCGCCTTCGTCCAATTCTCCCGCGAGCTTGACGAGCATGAACACGCCGGCATATGCGTCGATGGACATCTGCAGCCGGCCTTCGCTGCCGTCCGGCGCCTTGGCCCGGATCGTGAAGAGGTAATGGGGCATCCAGATCAGTTCGAGACGGGGAAGAACGCCCTGCGCGAGGCGCCTTCGGGGAAACAGGGGGCGAAGGAGCCGCCCCACCGCGCCGAACCTCCGTTTGCGAAACCAGCGCTCGGCCTGGGTTTCTGAAACGCGCGGGGGCACGACGTACACTTGCCTACTTGCCTTTGTTGTTCGAGTGACGGAGGCCGAGGCGCCCCATGGGGGTTACGGGGTTCTCGCCAGGCACGGTAACCGTGATGGAGGTGAAAGTCTTGAGAAGGCCGCCGGAAAGCGTACCGCGTGGGGCGTGTTCTTCATACAAGGTCATCTTGCGCAGCGTGCTCGTGGGTCCCGATTGAGTACCGTCTCTTCTCCGTTTCACAGCCGGTGTGCGGCAGCAAGGCCTTCGGGATGGCCGCGCACGCCGCCAGAAATACCGAAATGAGTATGGCAAATGCGCGCAGACGGCGTCAACCTGCCCACAGTCGATGGCATGGCGGTCGTTCAAAAAAGTTCAGCGTGAGTCTCGAGATGTTTCATAAGACTCATACGACCGATAGGACCCGGCGCGGCCGTTGGCCGCAACGAAACCCACGGCGCCGACGCGTGGGGCGCTCCCACCTGCTCGCGGCGCGTCAGGCCTGTGCGCGGATTTCGTTGACGAGCTCGAGCGCCCGCTGTGAAAGGCTCTGGGTCTGGTTAAGCACGTGCTTGCCGCGGCCATGGCGCAATTCGAGGCGCATATGGGTCAATTCGCGGGCGATCGGCAGGAGTTTCAGCCCGAGTTCGTGGGCGCGTTCGGTCTTGCCCTGGCCATGAAGGCGGCACAGGGCGCCGTCGCATGCGCACAGCGCCGCGCTCACCTCGATGATCCGGCTGCGCGCATCGCTGATTTCAGGATTCTCGTAGAGAAGGTCGAGAAGACGGTCGCGAGCCCGATCCGTGTGGGATAGCGCCTCGAGCGTATCGCCGCCGAGCGGCCCTTGGAGAAGTTGTTCAACGGGGCTGACGTCGATGCTGTATTGGCGGGCCAGGCGCATGTTTATGGCAAGTTGCTGCCGGTCCTCTTCCATCAGGCGGGCGGCGATGACATCGCGGAAGTGGGCGCATGACTCCGGCTTCGCTATCAACAGGACGTGGGATTGACCGGGGAACATCTCCAGATGCCGTTCAAGGGGCATCCTTTCCCACTCGCGATTCTGTATGAAGTCTGAGATGTCGTATACTTCATACTCCTCGACGAATGACTTGTTGATGCTGAGATTGATGGAGGCCATGCCGCGAATATCGTGGCTTACGAGGAAGACCATGCTGTAACCATCGCCCCGCAGCCGCGACGCCCGGATAAGGGGCACGCCATTGGGCAATCGGGCCTTCTCCTCGGACCGCAGGGTCATGGTGTAGGCGCCCTCGGGAATCGGTTCGGGGTGCGCGCCCAGCAACAGCGGAGCGACCGCGTTGACACGCTGCATGCGCTGATCGAGCTCCTGCCAGAGGTCGCTGAAAGTCAGGAAAGGTCCCGTAAGCGTCCGCTGACATGAGCCGCCGATCCAGACGGGCACGTTGTGAAACGCGTACGTAAAGAAACCGCGGGCGCCCGTGGCAAACGCTGAATTCACCATCAGCCGCAACTCGGGGCAGGTGGACCACTCGGGCGCGCCGCTGCCCCATACAAAGCCCGGGGCCACCACCCAGAACTGCTGTCCGCGGCTGAGTTTGAGATGGGTCTCGAGGACTTCGTGCACGCCCCACGAGTTGCGCGAATGAAAGTGATTGATGCCCATCGCCGCAAAATAGGGGGCGAGGAGCGCGAACTTGCCCGGGTCGCGCGTCGTGATCACGAAGGGGTGCTGGGGGTCGGCTTCGTAAACCAAATCGCGCACGGTGAGGAGTTTCTGGAAATCCTGTTCGCGCGGTTCGGTGTTAAGCCCCCACGCGAGAACGCCGGGAACATTCGCATTCGCCCGCACCAGTTCGTCGACGGTTTCCCGGAGAACATCCGGGTCGTCGGCCAGCGGCAGGCCGTACATAGGCACGAATTTGACGCCGTACTCGAGCGCGGCCGCATGCATTTCCTTCCAGTCTTCCTGGGTGAACCGTTCGGCGTTCTCGATAGCCACGCAATTCTGATGGTGGCGCACGACGTCTTCGAACAGCAGTTGCCAGTATTCGCTGATCGATATGCCGAGCGTCTGGGCGAGCCGCTGCGCCATCTCCGCATCCACGTGCACCCCCAGCGGGAGGAATTCGTTCAGTACAGAGGCTTGGGGAGGCGGGGCGGCGCTGGCGAGTTTTTCGGCGTCCCGTTCGCACGCTTGGGCCTCTTCGGGGGTCATGGCGCGAAACCGCACTTCGCGGATCTCGATGGATTCCGTAGCGCGCGCCGTCGAATACAAGCGCAGCACGAGCGCGTCGAGCTGCTCGGGGAAACCCCCGTGCTGGATCTTTCGCGCGACGATGCGCCAGCGCTGCGTAGGCTGGAGGGCGTCGAAGGCGAGTCCGCCGGGGTAGGTCCAGACGCAGGCGAGCCGCGCGTTCTGGCTTGTGCACCGGTACGTGATCTCCAGGATGGGAAACCGGTTGAGATCGATAGGCCACCGCTCGTCCCGCGCACCGAGGGTTCCAAGGGGCACCCAGTAGGACGGCGTATCCGACGGCAAGTGGTCAATGCGGCGCACGTCTTCGAATTTGCCTTTGAGCTCGACGGCGTGGTCCGCTCGGCTGCGCGAGACGGGAATGCGCAGCCATTCCGTAAACGCAGGCAGATCGGTGGTGGTCCAGTGCGCGAGATCGTCGGGTCCGAAGGCGATATGGTCCGTCTCTTCCCGTTTGGTTTCATCGGGTACGTACAGGATGGTTTTGAGGTATCCGGAATACTCATAGACCATGTGCCCGGTTCCTTCCTTGCGCCGAAGACGCGTTACGCGGCGCTGACGCGGGTTTTGCGGCGGCTCGAAAGAAACTCGTCGACAAACACGCCTATGAGAATCGCGCCGCCGATGACCACGTATTCCAGTTCGCTTGGGATATCCAAAATCGTTACCAGGTTAATCAACACCCGTATGAGGGCTGCGCCGATGACCACTCCCAATATGTTACCCGATCCGCCCCGTAGGCTGCAGCCCCCGAGGACCACGCCGGCGACGGCGTAGAGCTCGTAGAAATTCCCGAACGTTGCGGGGCCGATGGAATTGATGTTGAATCCGAACAGGAGCGCGCCGATACCGCAAATGAACGAGCACATGGTGTAGGCGAAGATCTTGAGCTGCTGCGTGCGAATGCCGCTGAACCGGGCGCTTTCCTCGTTGGCGCCCAAGGCGAAAATGTGCCGTCCGTAAGGCATGAAATGAAAGAATGCCGCCGTAATGATCGCGAACACGATGAATATGATGAACGGTACCGGCAATACGGAATCTTCGGCCGGAACGAAACCGTTGGCCAGCCAGTTCCAGACCGGGTAGGTTGTGGCCGACCCGAACCCCTGGGTGGCATCCTGGGCAATGACCCGCGCGAAGCCGCGGTAGAAGAACAGCCCGCATAAGGTCACCACAAAGGGCTGGATCCGGGCTTTCGTGATCAACACGCCGTGCCACAGGCCGATGAGGGCCGACAAACCCAGTACCAGCGGCATGACCACCCACGGACTCCGCCCCTCGCCCTTGTCGAGCAGGTAGGCCGCAAGCGTCGCGATGAGGGCCACCACGCTGCCCGCTGACAGGTCGATGCCGCCCGTGATAACCACGAACGCCTGCCCCAGGCTGAGTATGCCGAACAGCCCGATCAGCGGCAGCAGGCTCCGGGCGTTCTGGTGGGATAGGAAGTTGACGGTCCCGTTCTGGAAGTATTCCCAGAAGCATGCGATGATGATGAGGCCGGTGAGCAGCCCGGCAAGGCCCAGAACCTTTCTCACGATTTGCCCGTCTGCTCCTTGAGTTGCGCCCAGAACTCGTCAACGCTCTCCTGGGTGATGGTCTTCACCGGCACGATGATCCGCTGGTCCGCGGGAACGCGCGAGCGGTCGCCTTTGGCGAGGTCCACGAGCAGTTTCACCGACTGGTAACCGAACTCGAAGGGCTGCTGGACGATGGTTCCCGAGATATGCCCGTCTTTGACGCCCTGAAGCGTCTCGGCCTCTTCGTCGAAACAAACAATCTTGACCACGTCCAGCTTGCCCGCGGCGCGCACGCCGCTGAGGATAGCCGGGCCGTTGTAACTCCACAACCCGACAAGGCAATCGAGCTCAGGATGGGTAGTGATGGCGTCCTGGGCGTTGGCCTTGGCCTTCATGCGATCGGTCTCGTCGGTCCGCGTGTCGAGAATGGTGATGTTGGAGCCTTGGAGGGTGTCTTCAATGCCCTTCTTGCGATCCTGGGCGTTCTGGGCATCGAGGGTGCCCACGAACAGCATGATCTCGCCCCCGTCCGGCAGGGTCTTCTTAATGAGTTCCCCCGCGGCAACGCCCGCCTGGTAATTGTCCGTGCCGATATAACAGATGCGGTTGCTGTTTGGCGCATCCGAATCCTGCGTGACCAGGTTCGCTTTGGAAGCGGCTTCATTGAGCATGGCCGTCTGGTTCTCGGGGTCTTTGGGGCTGATGGCGATGCCCGACACGCCGCGGGTGATCAGGTCCTGCACGATTTGTTTCTGTTCCTGCGCGGTTCCCTGGGGCGGGATCTTGAACAGCACTTCGCAGCCGAGCTCTTTGGCTGCCTTGTCGGTGCCTGCCTGGGCGATTTTCCAGAAGTCCGAGGCGTTGTTGGTCACGAAGGCGACGGCAATCTTGCCTTGGCGCGCTCCTGCGCCGGTTCCGCCCGCCTGCTGCTGTTGGCCGCCGCATCCGCCGAGAATCACGGCTGCTGTCAGAAGACCCATCCCAAGCGTACGCATCGCTCGTCCTCCCCCAAGTTAAGGTCGCACCACACCGGAGCGTAAGTGTAGCGCGAATCCCGCGCCGGTGCAAAGCGCCGGAAACCATTGGCTTCTCGGGCAGATAACCCAGCGCGGAGCATCCGCGGCTGGAATCCGCATTGCTTTATCCTGCGATGATTGGCTACCGCGCTCCCGCAACGGCGGTCTCTGCCCCTCGTCCTCGTCTTACTGAACGCGCCAGACGTGGACAACGGGTTTGGTGTCGTCGGCGAAGGGTTCGAGGACATACAGGAGGTCGTGGATGCGATCGTAAGCGACGGCGCTGATGCGGAAACGGCGCTGGGCCCCCGTCCCGAGCATGTCTTCCTCGACGCGGCCGGGGTTGAGCAAAAGGCGGTCGTCGATGGTCACGCGGGCATAGGGTTGGGGCTCCCACGGTTTGGCCTCGCCGGACGCCACGCGGGCGAGGTCGTCGGGGTTGTACAGGATGAATTGGGCTTCCATGCGCGACGACCACCAGCCGCGGAAATCGTTGTGGTTGGCGCAGCCTTCGAGGTCGGCCCCGGCGCATGGGGCGCCGTCGGCGGCGCGGCACACGTTGAACTGGCCAACGAATTCCGTCTCGACGCAGGGCGATTCGGATCCCGCGGGGTTCACCCACCCGTACCAGTACTTGGCGCCGACGCCTTTGGTGCCCGCGAAAAGGACAGCGGATTTGCCGGTCGAGGTGGTCAGCCACGCGCCGCCCTCCCATTCATCGGCGTGCTGGTAGCCGCGCATGGCCAGGTTGACCACGTCTTCGCTTTCGCGCGAGTTGCGGTACAACAGCAGTGTCGTCTCTTTGAGACGCGTACCCGGCGCGGCGGGGGACCCGTCGTCTCCTATCCAAGGCAGGTAAGCGAACAGGGCAGGTCCCTGGCCGGACCAGCCGCCGTCGCGGTAGCGTCCCGTGGCGATGCGGCGCCCGCCCGCGTGCGCATCGGCCCAGTCTTTCGGGATCTCGAAGAGATAGCCGTTGACGCTGTACAAGGATTGGTTGCCGATGTACCACGGGCCTTTGGGATTCGGATTGGACAGGTCGGGGTCGATCCACGCATGTGTGGGCGCCTGAGCCGATGCGTCTTCATGACAGTGTTGTCCCCATGCAAGGTGAATCTTGGGTCCCGTGGCGGGCTCCGTGATGAGTTCCATGCCGATGCGCGGGATCTCGCAGTACTCCGTGAAAAGTCCCCGGGCCGCGTCGCGGAACGGTTGCAGAAACTCCGCCCGGGGAAGCGCGCCTGGGGATTTTGAAGCTACGGGTCGTGGGATCGAGACCTCGGCAATCTGGTTACCGTTGGGGAGCTCGCCGTAGGGCAGGCGCTCGTGTCCCATGATGAAAAGCGAGCCCGGGAACCCGTCGCCGCCGCCGGAAGGGTCGCCGGCCGGGTTGAACGTCATGGCGTTGCCGCCGTAGCCGAAGGTTTCGGGCCGTTCGCCGTCTCCAGGCAGCCGAAACGCGCCGAGATACGTGAAATCTCCGGGTGCAACGGCCGCAGTGGCCGCGCAGGCGGTCCCAGACGCCACAAACATGAGAACCGCCGCGATCGCGACGCCTGTCAAGAAACCTGTGTGGTTCATGACCTCTCCCCCGTACCCCTATCCCGCTGTGGATATGTTTGATGCGCGTATTGATGGCGAAACCAGTGTAGCACGGACGCAAGAGGCGAGGGATCAGAGACAGGCCACAATGACAGCGCCATCCATGCTGTTTGGGCCCGCGAGTGCTTCTCTCGGAACAATCATGCCGGCTCGGGCACCCATTGCGGGTGGTCGGCGCCGCGGCCGTCCAATCCCCTGGTAAGCTCGCGGGGATTGGACCCGTCCGAATTCGCGACCCAGATGGCCGGGACGCCGCCCGTTTCGGCCCGGCAAAACACGATTTGCGCGCCGTCCGGCGATTCGCTCTGCCGGAAATCCCATACCGGAGGGTCGGACCGCGTGAGGCGGACCGTTTCGCCGGTTTGAGGCTCGATCCGGCGGATCTCGGCCCCGCCGCGCGCGAGTTCCGGTTTGAAATCCCGGTTGAAATGGTCTACGTCGGGCCGGTCCGCCTGGAATTCCCACGCCACTTTCGAGCCCGGCAAGCGGTACGAGCAGAGGATGGCCCCGTCGTGGGTCCAGACGGGCACGTTCGAGCCGCCTCCGCGATTATCAGGGTTTCCGTACGTCGCGGCAAACCACAGGGCCTGCCCCTCCGTCAGAGAGCGGCGTTCCGACCCGTCTGGACGGCTCACGCACAGGTCCGACCAGTCATGGCCGGGATCCTGCTGATAGAGGCAATCCTGGAACGCGAGCCACTCGCCATCGGGCGACCACTGCGGGCAGAAATAGAGATGGTCGGGAGTGCTGGCGGCCAGGGTCCGGTTCCCGCCCTCGGCATCGCTGGTCCAGATTTGGTAGCCGGAAGGGCTGGCGAGATGATAGGCCACGCGGCGGCCGTCGGGGCTGAGGTCGAATCCGTACGGGACGCCCTCGCCCAGCCGGGTGAACTCGCGGGCGTCCGTCCCGTCAAGCTTCATGTTGAAGACCTGGGCGCCCTCATCGCGAACGACCTGCATGAGGATGCGCTCGCCGTTCAACAAGAGTTGGGGGGTGTAAAAGACGGCCAGCCGGTCCCGGGTGGCGATCTCCGTCAGGGATTCGTTCTCGAAGTCGTAGCTCCAGAGGCGGGTGAGGGTCTTGTGGTAATACTCGGCGAACGGTTTGCCCGGCCCGTCACGGCGCGGCTCCATGCTGAGAAACAGCATCCTGCGGCCATCGGCGAAGAAACCGCCCGGCTGCCAGGTCGCCTGCCCGGGCACATCAAAGTTAAACAGACGCTGACCGGAGCCGTCCGCTTTGATCAAGACAGTCTTGCCCTGCGACGTAAACAGAATCCGGCCCGGCTGCCGCATCCGGGCGGCACTCTGCTGCGCCCGCGCGATTCCAGCCGTACCCAGAACAAGCGGTGACAGCGCCGCCGTAAGAAATCCCCGGCGATTGAAAGACATGCTCACAGGCGCACCTCCCGCGCGTTATCTGCCGGATGCCAAGAGTACCGGGTAAGACGGAAGATTTTCAAAGCGGTGTGCCGGTCATTTGGGAGAACCGCGTTTTTCCCCAGCGCCAACCGCGCGGAACGTACAACCCACGATACCGTTGTCACCTCTTCAGCGCCGAAGGCGCGGAACGTACAACCCGCGATACCGTTGTCACCTCTTCAGCGCCAAAGGCGCGTGACATACAACCCACGATACCGTTGTCATCTCCTCAGCGCCAAAGGCGCGGAACATACCAGCCTT
>DAOLNV010000065.1:0-2572 GCA_035416745.1 Candidatus Hydrogenedentota bacterium
TTACTCCCGAAACGGATCCTGCCTCGCAACTCGAGCTTGGGGCGGACATCGCGCGCAGCTTCCGGAACCCGTCCATGCTCGAGCGCGCCTTGCGCACTTCGAGCTATACGGAATTCCTGGCGTTGTTGAAGAGTGCGAGTGGAGAAGAATAACGTTGGCGTCAGGATCATCGGTCCTGCTTTGGATGGCTTCCTGAGATGGGGGAGAAACACAATGCTTATTGGAGTACCAAAGGAAATCAAGGCAGATGAACGCCGCGTGGCCATCGTCCCCTCGGGCGTGGCGGCCTTCCGTAAACATAGTCACCGCGTCATGGTAGAAAAGGGCGCCGGACTCGGCAGCGGCATTTCCGATGAGGCGTATGCCGCCGCCGGCGCCGAAATCGTCGCCGAACCCAAAGACATCTGGGCACGCGCGGAGATGATCGTCAAGGTAAAAGAGCCCATCGGCGACGAACTCGAGTGGATGTGGTCCGGACAGATTATCTACACCTACCTCCATCTCGCCTCGAACGAAGCGCTCACCCACAAGATGCTCGAGAAAGAGGTTATCGGCGTTGCTTACGAGACCGTGCAGTTGCCCGATGCGTCGCTGCCCTTGTTGGCGCCCATGAGCGAAGTCGCCGGACGCCTCGCCGCCCAGATCGGCGCGCACTGCCTCGAAGCGAGTTCCCGGGGGATGGGCATCCTCCTCGGGGGCGTATCCGGCGTCAAACCGGCCAACGTCACCATCCTCGGGGCGGGGGTCGCGGGCACCAACGCCTGCCACCTCTGCGTCAGCATGGGCGCACACGTCACGGTTCTCGACATCAATCCTTCCCGGCTTCGCTACCTCTACGACATCATGGCATCGCGCGTCACGACCGTCATGTCCAACACCGCGAATCTGGCCGATGAAGTGGCCTGCGCCGACCTCGTCATCGGCGCGGTCCTGATCCCCGGCGCGCGGACCCCGAGACTCATTACTGATGACTTGGTAAGCCAGATGAGGCCCGGCTCGGCCTTCGTAGACATTGCCATCGACCAGGGGGGATGCAGCGACACATCGCGCCCCACCACGCATCACGACCCAACCTATGTGGTGCACGATGTCGTGCACTACTGCGTGAGCAACATGCCTGGCGCGGTCCCGCGAACGTCCACTTACGCATTGACCAACGTCACCCTCGGCTACGGTCTTGCCATCGCCAAACAGGGGATCGACGCGGCTATCGAAGCGGATCCCGCCGTGAAGAAGGGCGTCAATACGTACAAGGGCAAACTGACTTGCAAAGCCGTTGCCGATGCGTTCGGCATGCAACATAGCGAGATCTGACGTGAGCGTTCCTGAATTGCGGCGGGATATGGAGTACCTGACCGGGGTGTTGCCCCATCGCGGTTCGAACACCAGAAGCGAACGGTCCGCCGCCGAATACCTCGCCCAGCGGTTCAAGCAGTTCACGCTCGATGTCGAGATTGACGACTTTCACAGCATCGACAGCGAGTGGCTCCTCTATGCCTCGTACTACGCCGAATTCACCTTGGTAGCCATCCTGGCGGTCTGGTGGCCGTATATCGCCTTCGGCTACGGGCTCACCGTCTTCCTGTGCTACCTTGCCGAGTTCACGGGCTACCGCGTTCTCGGGCGTCTACTGCCCCAATACGAGTCCCAGAACGTCATCTGCCGTTTCATCGCGCCGAAACCCCGCCGCCTGTTCATCGTGACCGCCCACTACGACTCGCCGAAAAACAGTGCCTTTCAGGATACACGGGTGCAGCCCTGGCTCCGCTCCGTGCACCTCTTGCTCGTATTGTGCATGGTCGTCGTCGTGGTATCGTGCGTCGTGCAAGGTCTCGGCATACTTGACTCACTCGATTTCGCCTACGAAGTGGCCATCCGATGGACGGCCGTCGGCTGCCTTCTCGGAGTGGCCGCCTTTCTCGCGTTCTCTGAACTCACCTCTGATTACGGCCGCGGTGCATGGGACAACGCCTCCGGCGCCAGCGTCCTCGTCGAGCTGGCGCGCCGCTTCCAAGTCAGCGGGCTCAGTCAGGCGGACCTGTGGCTCGTCGCCACCGGCAGCAAGGAAGCGGGGCTCAACGGCATGCGCCATTTCATGAGTACCCACAAGCTCGACCGCGCGAACACGTTCTTTCTCAATCTCGACGCTGTCGGCGCGGCAAACCTCCACTATATTACCGCGGAAGGGCTGCTCTCGACCTTCGGCAGCTCGAAAACCATGCTTTCGGCCGCGGAATCCGCCGCGAAGCAGATTAACGCCGCCCCCTCATTTCATCGTGAACTGCCCTCAGATGCCCTAATCCCGCTCGCGCGCGGATTTCATGCGCTCACGCTCACCTCGTCTTACGAGAATCCGCCCGACGATCGGCTGCTGTCGGACGACACACACCTCGATGTCCGCGACGACGCTCTTCTCGCCGCCTCCGCTTTTGCGGAGGACATCCTCCGGCGTCTGGACCGCGAACTTGGCGCGGAGCAGTAGTCTCTTGTTTGGCTGCCCCGAAACACTCGCCCACAACCCCCGGTGTCGTGCCCTATAGCCTCGCCAGAGTGCACGCGCGGGATTCATTCA
>DAOLNV010000065.1:2672-34068 GCA_035416745.1 Candidatus Hydrogenedentota bacterium
ACGAGAAAGGCGGGCTCTCGCGAGCCCGCCTCATTTTCGAGTCACGTTTCTCTCAAAACGGGGTATCGTTCGCCGGTTTCCTTCCGGTGTCCACTCAGGACCCGGACCGTTCGCCGAGCTTGGCGTTCATCATGAAGATGCCGTGCGGATGTTCGCCGATCATCTTCAGCTTCTGCAGGATGCCGTCGGCGGTCGCTTCTTCTTCCACCTGTTCCGCGACAAACCATTGCAGGAAGTTGTCCGTCGCAAAGTCTTTCTCTTGGCGCGCAAGCTCCACCAGGCCGTCGATGAGCTTCGTAACCTTGCGTTCGTGCTTCAAGACTTCCTCGAATACCTTGACCGGCTTGCCGAACTCCGCCTGGGGCTTGTCGATAGCTTCAAAGATGACCCTGCCGCCCGTTTCGACGATGTAATGGTAGAGCTTCATCGCGTGGCCCATTTCTTCTTTGGCCTGGGCTCTCATCCATTTGGCGAACCCGTCGAGGTTCTGGGAGTCGAAATACGCGCCCATTGCGGCGTAGAGGTATGCCGAGTACATCTCAGCGGTGATCTGTTTGTTTAGTGCTTTTTCCATCTTCTTACTGACCATGGTACTTCCTTTCGCGCTTGGCGGGGGCGCTACGTCTTCACACCCCGACCGTTTCCGCCGTAGCGGCTCGCCTCCCTGAAGTTCCGCTGCGGAACCCCAGGATTGCCAGCGACGTAGAATGTTTTCCTTCTTGCGCCGTACCGGCCTACTACCGCGCCGGCAGCGGCATAATACTACCAACCGTTCAGAAGAACAAGAAGCGCAAGGCATTCATTCCATTGACCTTGCCCGGGACCCTAGTACACGAGGTCCCGAAAATGGCGCACCGTGTGAAACGTAATAATGTTGCCGTCGTGGGCGCTCTTGGCCCGTTCGTCGCCCGACCTCGACAAAACGTGCAAATCGTCCCCGTCTATCGCCATCGAGGCGTAATGGCGCGCTTGGCCGTAGGCCTTCGAGTCTGCCACCCGCGCCGCAAAACACCAATCCACGCAATTCTTCGAAAAATGCAGCACCAATCGATGCCGCTCGTTATTCGGCAGGTCGAACCGGTCATCCGTCAGCCGGTCCGGGCGCGTCATCGAGTCCGTCGCCTGCGAAGATAACAGCCAGAACAGCGTTGTCTTCTCGTCGTAGACGATATGAAACTTCATCTGCCCGCCGGGGCAGGGCACGAACAGCATGGGTTCTCCCGAGGGCGCATGCTCGAGCGATACGGTGAGACTCCCATCCTCGGACTCGACTGCTCTGGCGATGGCTGCCAGATTGGTTGAACCTGTATGGGCCCGCATCCACAAATGAAATGTCCGCCCCGCCGGGTCGTGCCATACGTGGTTGGGATCCACAAACTGCACGACATTCGTCTCCAACCATCCCGGAGGCGCCATGGGCCGGCGTATCTTCGCGTTTTCCGGGGCCGTATTGCCTGGCGTGAAGAACGGCACGCCGAGCAGGTGGGGCGGCCCGGCCGCGGCGATGGCGTCGCGGTACGAAAGAGCGTTCGAAAACGTCCACGCGTCGCGCCTGGTCAAATCATCCGTTACATTCGCGGCCATCACCACGGGCGCAAGCACCGAAACCGGCCACACCGGCAGCGAGGGGTCCGTATCCTTCTCCATTACCAGGTAGACACGGCCATTCGCATAATGAACGTTGCAGGGGGCCTGGTGCCAATGCTCGCGCTCCGTCAGCCAGGAGACCTCGCCCCACGTCGCGCCCGAGTCAGTCGAGCGCACAATGCCCAGGTCTCCGCGATGTCCCAATACGTATACCGCATCGCCCGCGACAAACGGCCGCGCATGAATCATGGGCGTACTTGCCCGGATGGTCCAGGTCTGTCCGCGGTCATCGCTGGTGTAGATGCGGCCACGGTATGCGTCTATGCCCGTCTTGCCAGCATAGGCGGGTCCGTTCAGGTCGAGTGTCGCTACAAGCCTCCCGCCCGGCAATACCGCCAAGCCCGGGCTGTACGAAAATACCTGAAGCGCATCCGGAGACTCGTACACCTTCACGAAGTCGTTGGCTACCAAGGGGAGCGCTTCGGTTGTCGAGCCCTCGCCGCCGAAAGCAGCACCCGCCAGGGCCGGACCCAAGACAGCGGACTGAATGAACGTTCTGCGGCGCATGATGCTTCTCCCGGGTTCCCCGACCGCTTATGCCGACAATAGAACGTACCCGTCAGCGATCGCTTTCTTGCCCTGATCATTGAAGGCTTCGTAGAACAGATGCACGCCCTTGCCGGACGTGTTCTTCGCCAGCAGCCGAAGGTGGATGTCCGAGCCTGGTATGACCATCCCGCGGAAGGTGCAGCTCAGCTCTTTCAACCGTGCGGGCTCGCCTGCCGCCTCCCGGTTGACCAGTTCGCGCAGGGAGATCGCCAGCGTCGCGGTGCCCTGTAAGATCGGCGCAGGAAGACCCACGCCCTGAGCGAATTTCTTTGATGTGTGGATGGGAAACGAGAGGTCCGTACAGCCGTCGTAGACGTGCGCCGTCAGCGGATCGATGTGGATCGTCTCGTCCCACACCACCCCATTCGTTTCCGGAACGGGTGGAGCCGCGTAGATTTCCCCATCGGTGCGCCCCTCATCAGCACAGCGCACCCCGCGATAAAAAGCGCCTCCGTATTCCGTGAACACCGGTTCACCGTTGGCGTCCTCGGCCTCGAACCGTACGATCGACAACGTGCCTCCCCGCTGGGGCAGCACCCCGTAGATCTGGCCCCGGATGGCCAGACTATCTCCAGGCCGGAGAGGCCGGTGCATGATAATTGCCTCCGTCAAATGGACTTGGCGCGCGTAAACCTCCTCCGGCCACCCCTCCATGCCCCAGAACTCATGGCGCTTCACGTAGATCGGCCAGGTGAGCGCTGCCACAAGCATGGGAGGGGCGATGATTCCGCCCTCACGCGTATCGTCGAAATAGTACGGGTTGTTATCGCCCACCGAGGCGGCAAAATTCATGGATTCCCGCCATCCCACCTCAACAAAACGCGGTTTTGTCCAGCAGCCAACATGTTGTGAGTCAAGTTGTAATGCCAATGCCAATACCTCCTGAAGCGGAACCTTATCACGTCAGGCCATCAAAATAAAAACTTGAGGGTTGTGTCCCCGGATGGCCCTCAAAGAAGCATGGGGCGCCGAAAACCCGTTTCAGCGCCCCAGTGAAGATAGTTGAGCAGGAAATCAGCTGTGCTTCGTCAGATATTCCGCTACGCCATCCGCCGTGGCCTTCATGCCGTCTTCTCCGGCTTTCCAGTTCGCCGGGCAGACCTCGCCGTATTTCTCCGTAAACTGAAGCGCGTCGAGCATGCGAAGCGCCTCCGAGACGTTCCGGCCCAATGGCAGGTCGTTGATGACGGCGTGCCGGATCACGCCATCCTTGTCTATGAGGAACAACCCGCGCAAGGCGACGGTATTATTGAACAGCACGCCGTAGCTGCGGGCGATGTCCTTGCTGAGGTCGGCTACCAGCGGGAACTGCACGTTGCCGATGCCGCCCTTCTCTCGCGGGGTGTTCTTCCATGCCAGATGCGTGAACTGGGAATCGACCGAGACCCCGATCACCTGGCAGTTGCGCTTCTTGAATTCACCGAGCGCCTTGTCGAAAGCCAGGATCTCCGACGGGCATACAAAGGTAAAATCCAGCGGGTAGAAGAACAACACGGCGTACTTTCCGCCGCGCAGGTCCGACAGACTCTTCGGCGCGATCGAGTTGTCGGGCATTACTGTTTCCGCTGTGAAATCCGGTGCTTTCTGTGTAACCAAACTCGTCATGGCCGTTTCTCCTCGCTTACTGCTTTTGCCATTTCACGACACCCGGCGTGTCTTGCCACATGGGTACCCCACTGTGCTCTAAACAATTCGCAAACGCGATTCATTTCCTTCCGCACGCTCGAATGAACCCGGCCACGTCGCCGTCTCGCCGGATCCCGAGCCGCGTCAGCCCGAAATCGAAGCGCACGGGGTCTGCGGGGTCTGCCGCACGCAGGGCCCCGGTGATCTCGAGCGCGCAACGCCCATCCGGCCGTGCTCTCCGGGTAAAACCCAGGGCACGCCCGATTCTGTGCATGTGCGTATCCACCGGGCATACCAGCTTGCTCGCCGGTATGCTCTCCCAGCCGCCCGGGTCCACCTCGTCGCGGCGTATCATCCAGCGGAGAAACAGGTGAAGGCGCTTGCATGCGCTTCCGCGTTCCGGTTGCGGCAAGAGGTAGTTGACATCGCATCCGCATGACGCGCGCAGCGCCGATACAAACCGTTCCGCGGCTGCCAGTACCGTCTCGTCAGACTCCTGGAACCCATCCAGAAACGCCGCTTCGAGCGTTCCCCACCGTTCCGTAATCGACTTCACCGCGTACAACAGGTCCACCAATTCCCGGCCGGCGACAAACCGGTGCCTGAACCCCGCGAATGCTTTCTCCAGCCCCGAGCGCGTCGCTCTTTCCAGCGCCTGCCGGGGTTTCCCCAGCTGCGACAGTACCGCCCCAGCGCTGTTCAATATCTGGGACACTCTGCCGAACGCCAGAGTAGAAGCTACCATTCCCGCAATTTCACGATCCCGGGGATCCTTGTAGGCATACAGCAATTCCAATGGGTCCGGATGAACGAACTCCCGATGGTTGTAACACCTGTACAGCGCTTCCAGGCGCATTCTCACAAGAGGAGACAGGCCGCCCGCGGGCAGGGGAGGGGGCTCGTGCACACGTGACGAACGATGCCGCGGCATACCGTGCTCAGGGGGTCTCGCGCGTGGCAGTCTTTGGCTTTGCATCTTCTTCGAGAACGGCGCCGGTCTCCGGGGACGCATGGAGACCGCTCTTTTTCCGGACGCCCTCGTCCGAGAGTTGAAGGAGGTGCAGACCCTCGAGCTGAAGGCATCCCAGACCTGTGACAATCACCATGCCCGCGTTGATTGCATGAGTCAGTATAGCCAAGGCAAGGGCGTCGTCGTACGACACTTCGGGCGACACGAGCTTCAGGGACGCGACCAGCGGCACCTGGAATTGGCCTACGAAGCCGGGCGTGCCCGGCACGCTGATGGCAATGGCCAAAGCCGCCTGCATCACAAATACCGTGTACCATGGAGACTCGATCCCGAAGGCAAACAGCATGCACTGAAGCACGGCCACGAAACAGGCCCATGTCGCCAGGTTGTAGCCCACGGATTTAGCCATGTCCGGCGCTGACCGGAATACGTCAAGTCCCTGCGCGAACTGCTCAAGCAGGTGGTGCGACCAACCGCCCAATCTGCCGCACGCCGAGGCCGCCGGCTTAAAAAACGACAAACGCGCGCTCAAGAACCCGAATATGCCGTCTGACACGCGCAGGACCAGCTTCTTACTGACATACAGCAGCACGAACACGGTTATCACGGCAACCAGAAACACTGCCGCGCCCAAGGCGCCCGTATGGTACGCGCTGGCCGGAATCAGTATCGGGGAATCGCTGCGAAACAGCTCGCCCGGGATCTCGATGTTTTTCTCGGGCCGGTATGCCAGCAAGGCTATCGCCATAACCGCAATAAGCCCGATAAGATCGTTGACCCGGTCCAGCGCAACCAATGCGAAACTGCGCGCCACCGCGAGGCCCGTCAGTCTTGCCAAGACGATTGCCCGGACAAGTTCCCCGATCCGGGCCGGAAGCGTGAAATTGGCTAGAAACCCAATTTGCGTTGCCGAGAACATGCTCCGGAAGGAGGCCCTGGGCTCGGCCGCTCGCACGACGTAGCTCCAGCGTTTCACGCGGCCAAGGAAACTCACCCCGATAAAGGTCACCGCAAGCACAATCCAGCCCCAGCGCATCTCTCCAAAGGAGCGCTTCAAGCCGGCCCAACTCGTCCCCTGAAACATCCACCAGAGAATGAACACGCCGATGGCCAGGCCGATAGCGCCCTGTATGGTCTGCTTGATTCTTGTGCGCAACGAAGAGTCTCCCACCAAATCGAGCTGGGCTTCCGGGGCACATCCCGGCAGTCTCGGACGGCGTAATCTTTCAGGAACGGAAACGGCTTTTCGGAGTCGGGTCCAACTTGCGCAAAGGCGCTTTTCCACGCTTTTTCTTGAAGGCTTCCACGACAGTGGAGCGGCTTTCTTCATCCGGAGGAAGCCACCCCCGCTTCTGCTTCCGTCGGCGGTCTGCTTTGTGCCGCAGCTCATCGTACGCGGTTCGCAGCCGCTCAAAAAGGAGCAGACGGCACGATAGGCACAAACTCGAATCCTCTTCCACCGCCTGTTTTTGGCAGCGGGTGCAAAGTCGAGGGGATTTGCGTTCCAAGTCCCGGCGCAATACCGACGTCCGGCGCACCAGCTGCTTCACGACAGCCGGCGAAAGCCCGGAGGCCTCCGCCAGTTTGTCCAGACTCAGCTCGCCTTCGTCTAACTTATCCAAAGCGCGGTATACGGCTTCCAATTGCTCGACCCGGCGCAATGCACAGGCTCTGCACAGTCCCTGATTCTCGTCAGCCTGGGTTATGGCGCCGCATTGCCTGCAATTTGCAAGGTTAACCTTCATCAGCTCTCAGCTCCAAAGCCACGCGCTCCACACTTTCCAAAAAGTCCTTCACACTACCCTCATTGTCCAACACCCAGTCCGCAATCGCAAGTTTATTCTCGGGAGGGGTCTGCGCCCGAACCCTCCGCAGGGCCTCGTCACGGGTGAGCTCGCGCGCTTTGATCAGCCGTTGCACGCGGATCTCTTCCGGGCACGTCACCAGGATGACACCGTCAAGGCAGGGCTCCCGTTCGCCGGATTCCCCGATCAGCGCGGCATCAACGATCACGGTCCTATGGCCTTCTTCGGCCAGGGATTGAATTCTGCGTTTGATCTCCTTCTTAATTCGCGGATGAACGATGGCGTTCAGTCTTTGTCGCGCATCGGGGTCGGCGAAGACCCGCGCGCCAAGCTTGCTCCGGTCAATGCGCGCATCGGATACGATATCGTCCCCGAAAGCCGCAATGACGCCGGCTTCGGCGTCTCCGCCGGGAAGGAGAAGTTCGTGCCCGATCGAGTCCGCATCGAGGATGGGGAAGCCCAGCTGCTCGAATCGGCGCGCTGCCACCGATTTTCCGCTTCCCGTGCCGCCCGTAAGCCCGATGACGCGAGTCTTGTGTTCGCCGCCCATCATGTTCCCTTTTCTTGATTCGTCATTGGGGAGAATCCTCTCGGGCCATGTATCGTTCGAGCGCCTCTTCGTAACGGCCTTGTGCCCTCAATATGTGCTCGATAAGCTCGCGCACGGCGCCTTTTCCGCCGGCCCCGCCGGTCACGAAATGCGCAGCCTGTCTGGCCTCGGGCGCCGCATCGGCCACCGCCACTCCCAGGCCCACAGCCGATATAGCCCGCACATCGATGATATCGTCGCCGATAAAGGCAAGTTCTTCCATGGACAGGCCGTGGCGCGCGGCCACTTCTTCACAAACACGCAGCTTGTTCTTGACCCACATATGGCATTCCGCGCATTTCCACGTCGCGGCAATGGCTTCGAGGGCCTTGCTGCCAAGACCGGATACCAGTGCCGTCTTGCCCTCCACAAGATGCCACATGGTAAGCGCAGTGACGTCCCTGACGCATACCGTCCGAAAGGGACGGCCTTCGCCATCGAACGCTATTGCGCCGTCAGTCAAAACCCCGTCAACATCCGAGACGAGGAAACGAACTCGCTTCAGCCTGGTATCCAACGTGGTCGACATCACGTGCTCCTGTGGCGCGTCAAAACATGCGGTTATTTTCGTTTGCCTTTTGAAGATATGACGATAGAGAGCATCCCTTGCACGACCGTCGGACGTATCAGCCGGACGTGCAGGAGTTGTTCTCCCTTCCCTTCCGCACGGTCAATGGATGCCTCTACCGCTTCTGTGTCCGTCAAACACGTCACTTCACAAGGCATGGAAGCCAATTCCGCCCCCAATACGATCTTGTTCAGAAGCACCGATTGCTGGAAAAGGAGTTGAACCTGCGTCTTGTTCGATGGCGAGGCTTCCTTTTCCATGCGCACCCACGACAGCCCCGCCGGCGAGAAAAGAGGAACGTTCAGAAAACGCACTCCTTTGGGCAGGTGCGGACGTACCCAAAGCACGTGTTCCAAGGCGTCCATGAAAACCCCGTGCAGCGATTCATACGCATGCCAAACGGACAAAGCGGTCATGTGGCGGTCCTGGCCTCTATCCCGTGGCTTGTTGGCGTTGCAGTCCCAGCTCAACGGATGATTGAAAGCGCGCGCACCCTTCATCCAGACGCACCTGAAAATGTTCTTGATCATGTAAAGGCCGTGATCCGGGCGTCCGCTCTGCAACAACAAGCAGGCGAAATGCGCAAGCGTCATTCCCGGCCACCCGTGTTCGCTATACGGATCCTCCTCCGCGCCCGGGGGATTCTCACACGGATAGCCGTCCGGCATAGTGGCCTTGACCATCCCGAATTTCCGCTCGTTCAACCGTTGTATGGTGCCTAGTGCGCGGAGTACCCGGCCCGGCTCGAAAAGGGGACCGGCGCCCAGCCATCCCGCGTACCATTCTCCGGCGAGCTGGCCCGTGTGGCACCCCAGTTGCCACTCCTCCGGTTGTAAGCGCTCCCTCGAACCCGGCGCACAATGCAGGTAGTACCCGTGTTGCTCATCCCACAATAGCGACTCAAAGCGCTCGACCGCCTTCGCGGAAAGGGCTCGGTAGCGCTCCGCCTCACTGGTTTTGCCCAGAACCTCCGCAAGAGCGGCGTACGCCCCGAGCGTCGCGATCCAAAGTCCTGACGTATAGCTGTTGACGCCTTCGGCCACCCACCCCTCGTACATGGTCGAGCATCCGGACTGCTGCGGCAGCCCGGCCCCAAGCTTGTCCAGGGACGCCACATGGGCCATGGCCGCCTGCAACCTTGGAAACAGCTTTTCGGCCATCTGCCGCTTGCCCGTAATACGGAAGTTCCGGCAAGCCATCAACACGAATTTCGGCCCGAGATCGGCTAGTTCATCGGTGGCCGGTCCATCGCCCGGAGCGTCCAATCCCATCCGGCCCAGGTACCGCACGCAGCGGCCCGGCTCGGTCTTCCGGATCGCGCTGGCCAGCGCCTTGAACTCCGCTTCCTCCAATTCCGGAAAGAGCAGGAGCGTAGCCAGCGAACTATACAGGCGTTTGTCGAGGCATCCCGTCATTGGGTCTTCCGGCGTCTCGAACATGCCAAATTCGCCTTCCCGCGTCAGCAGCGTGTTCGTCGAAAACGTCGCGCAACTGTTGATGAGCATGCGCGAGAACCAGTGGGGGAGCGATGAGGCAAGAAGGGCATTCTGCCAGTTCTCGACCGACCGGAAGTAGAAGTTCACGTTCCGAAGGGCGCGCTGCCCCACGTCAACCGCACTATCAAACGTCTGGGTGTATCGATTGCCATAGTCCCTGCCCTCGACTTCAAATCGCGGACAGTACCAGCTCAGCCCGAACAGATAACGGCACTCCTGGTGGGGCGGCAGTTCCCGGGTGCAGCACACTGCGGCCGAGTGCGCGGCGGGACTTCTCGAAACCTGGTTGGCCAGGCGGCCGTCGTAATGGAACTGCTGCCAAAACGTGTCCAGCTCCGACGGGTCGCCTCCGTTCCATCCCAGGACGCTGATCTCCTGGCCCAATTGCGGCTGGGCCATCAGTGCATAGTTGCCTTCGGCATTGTTCTCGAAATCGCTGCTTTTGCCGAAGCTCAACCCCTGGAAGTGCGCTGCGTCCGACTTGTCGCGGTAGTAAACCGGGGAAAAGCTCCCCCGGCGCGCCGGATAGTTGCCGCGCGAGCAACCGCACAGGTTCTCCCAGTTGAAGACAAATGAAACGTGGACTGGCGTAAGACCGGGGTTGCGCACCGACACGCTCAAGAAGAGCACTGGGATGTTGGATGCCGCCACGTCATGGGGCACGACCGGCGTCATGGCCCGCCACGACAGTTCCACCGGCGCATCTTGCGCATTGAGTTTGTAAAGGGAACACGGGTAAAGGGCACGCCACGTCAACTCGTTCACCGGGGTGAAGGCGGGAACAACCCCGGCCTCGGCAAACGGCAATTCACATGCCGGCTGAAGAAAACGGGTCTGGACCCGCCCTTGCCGAACCGTGCGTATCGCCAGAAAGGCCCGCGAACTAAGCGAAATACGCGTCTTCACGTCCCGATTATTGTTGATCGTGATGTTGCGGAACCGGTTGTCGCTTCCGAGCTCAATACATCCCGTGCCAATGCCCCCGAGGGGCACGCCCCACGTTACCGGAGGAGCGTCCTTGTTCGAATTCTTGGATATGGCCGCAGGTCGCGGTCGCCGCTGGTTTGCTCTTGAGTCAGCCGCCATGTCCCCCAGCTTTCATCTTATTTCATTTCCGCTCTCACGCCCCGCGGTACGGCCGGGTTGAGGACCCTTGCCCAGTTCAAGCAGCATCACAATCGCGTCCTCGCCGCTTCGGGGATAGTATCCTTTCCTGCGGGCGATTTGACGGAACCCAAACGTCTCGTAAAGGGTTCGTGCCCGGATATTGGATTCGCGGACCTCGAGCGTCGCAATGCGCGCTCCCGCTTGCCCGGCAATATCCACGAGGTACTGCGTCAGTTCGCGCCCAAGACCAAGTCCGCGAAACGTATCGCGGACCGTCACGCTCGTGATGTGCGCCTCGTCCAGCACCAGCCAGAATCCGCCATATCCCACCACCTGTCTGCCCAATACCATCACATAAAAATACGAGCGGTTGTTGCGAAGCTCATCGTAAAACATGTTGCGCGACCACGGTTCGGGATATGCTTCCACTTCAATATCCATGATTTCGTCGAGGTACTTCTCGGCAAGCCTCAAAAAGACGGGCCGGGCTGTATTCGGTGCGCTCATGAGCCGGTCGCTTCTTCCCGGTTTTGCTCTGCTTGTGATTTTCGAAGGTATACCGGTTGCACAGCCGCCGGATCGGCCTTGCACCCTGCGAGCAGCATCTCGAGAGCTTCGCACCCCACAGCCGACGCCCGTGGCGCCCAGAATGTCTCGGGAAGAAGCCGGATGCCGGGAAGACACGCCGCAATACGCTCTCGATATGCCCTGACACCGTCTCCGAACATCGTCACCCGGCGGCCCTTCAATTTCTCGGCCACCGTCTCAATGCTCGCCACGCAATCCGGAAGCACCTGCTCCCGGAGGCCTGAGTCCACTTGGTACGCCGCCGCAAACACCTCTCCCATACGCGCGTCAAGAACAGGGCAGACAAGCCCTGCAACCGGACCCGGAACCCGCGACAGAGCTGCCAGCGTAGGGACGCCAACCAGGGGAAGTCCCCGCCCGAGCGCCAGACCTTTCCACGTTGCCACTCCAACGCGCAACCCCGTGAACGAGCCCGGTCCTTTGCTGATAGCCAGCGCGTCGACGCGTTCCAAAGCAACGCCCGCCTCTCGTAATACCCACGTTACCGTGTCCAGCAGCCGCTCTGCGTGGGTGCGTCCGCACGTTACCACCGATTCCGCCAGGATCTGGCCGTCCTTGCATACCGCGACCGAGTTGACGCTTGTAGCAGTATCTGCCGATAGGATTATCATGGTTGGATCATACGGTTGTAAGCGTTCGTAGGTCAATGATTTGGAAGTGCCGCCTCAGGCGCCCGCTCGAGACCCGCCTCATGGCCATTGCCCGCCGCGCAGGCTGCGGGCAGACCAAAGTCAAACAGACCACTTCGACATCAGGAACGGTCCTGAAGTACAAAAACGGCCGCATAACCCGTCCGGGCTTGCGGCCTGGCAAACAACGGCATCTCTTAAGCCTTTAGAAGGTAGGAGTTTCCGGGGGATCACCCGACGAGTCCCCGGGTGCGGCTTCCTGCTGGCGGCCTTTCTGCTCAGCGTATGCTGTCGGCTCCGTGCCGCATATCAATTCTTTCATCTTCTTGCCGGGCCGAAACGTAACCACCTTCCGTTCAGGCACGGGGACTTGCTCCCCAGTTCGCGGATTGCGGCCAATGCGCGATGCGCGGGTCTTCACCTCAAAAACCCCAAAATCGCGCAATTCCCAACGTTTGCCTTCCGCAAGTGTCTGCGAGATGGTCTCGAAGGCCCCTTCGATAATCTTGGCCACTGTGCTTTGGGTTATCCCAAGCTTATTGGCCACTCTGATTACCAACTCGCGCTTGGTCATTGTCACGGAATTAAACCCTCCTCGCCAGCCTGAACGGAAACTTCATGTCTCGTGACAGGCTGACTCGCTGCACCGCGGCTTCGCGTACGTGCATTATACGAATACTGCCGGTTCTTTGCAAATCTTTTCGTACAGTCATCTTATCGATGATTGTCTACGAAGTCAACCACTTCTCGCCAGCGTATGATTCCCGCCTCCATAAAGGAACGGCGGGAGGTTGAATCTTCCTAAGTGATTGATTTAGAATCATTTCTTGACATTTGGGCCCTGCGTGTACGCTCATGGACGTGCCAATCGCTGAAATACTTGCTGCGTATGTCTGCCTCCTGTTCTGCCTTACCCTGCATGAGGCTGCTCACGCCTGGGCCGCTGAGCGCGCAGGAGACCCTACCGGACGCCTGCTGGGACGCATCACCCTTAACCCCTTGGCGCACATAGATCCCTTCGGTACGGTGCTGTTTCCCTTGACCATGATGATGACGGGGTTGCCCGTATTCGGCTGGGCCAAACCGGTACCGTTCCAGCCGACAAATCTCAAGAACCGGCGCTGGGGACCCGTAGTTGTCGCCCTGGCAGGACCGTTTTCTCACCTGTTTCAGCTGCTTGTTCTGGTCTTTGGGGCACGCGTGGCTTTCTACCTTCTTGACCCGGACATCTCAACGCTTGCGGATTCGCCATGGGTCTTCCTCCTCATCCTCTTGGTGCACATCAACCTTGTCTTGATGTTATTCAACCTGATTCCTGTGCCTCCCCTCGACGGCCATCATGTTCTCTATGCCTTTCTGCCGCCCGCCGGCCAACGTGTCATGGATAGGATAGGGCCATGGGGAATCCTTATCGCCCTGCTAATTATGCGGTACGGTCTCGGCGCGCCACTGGCCTTCCTCCGGGACCTTGTCATGTTTCTCCTGTTTGGGGGGCTCGGCGTGTCAACCGCGGGATGAGGAAACGCTTCACATGACCGCTCAAACTTGGCGCCGCCGGTTTGTTCTCGTGTAGGATCGCGGCCAGTGTCGACCAGCAAGGAGTAACCTTCGCATGAGCATTACCGTAGTCGGTTCCGTGGCCCTGGACACCGTAGAAACGCCCGCGGGCAGGAATGAGGAAGGCCTCGGCGGAGCCGCCACCTATTTCTCGCTCGCCGCCGTCCACTATGCGCCGGTCAACCTCGTAGGCGTGGTCGGAGACGATTTCCCGCAAGAGTACGTTGACCTCTTCGAGCGGCAGGGCATAAACCTCGAAGGGCTCGAGCGCGCTCCAGGAAGGACCTTTCGCTGGACGGGCCGCTATCACGATGATGTGAATCAGCGGGATACCCTCGAGACACAACTTAACGTGTTCGAAGATTTCCACCCCAAACTTCCTGGCGCGGCCCGGAAGGCCAAGTATCTTTTTCTCGGCAATATTCATCCGTCGCTCCAGCTGGAGGTGCTCGAACAAGTCGAACCCACGTTCATCGCCCTCGATACCATGAACCTGTGGATCGATATCGCACAGGAAGAATTGAAACAGGTGATGGCGCGTCTCGATGCAATCATCATCAACGACTCCGAGGTCAAACAACTCACGGGACGCAGCAATGTCGTCAAAGGCGCCCGGGAAATCACCGCCCTGGGCCCCCGCATCGTCGTCGTAAAGAAAGGCGAACACGGTTGTCTCCTGTGCATGGAAGACGGTTTCTTTGCAGCGCCCGCCTTTCCTCTTGACGAAGTCCTTGACCCGACCGGCGCGGGCGATACATTTGCGGGCGGGTTCATCGGGTACCTCGCCCAGAAAGATTCCGTCGACAAGACCACCCTGCGCCAGGCGGTAATTCACGGAAGCGTCGTGGCGTCGTTCGCATGCGAGGACTTTGGGCCGGGACCGCTCGTGACGCTTACCCGAAAGCGGATCGCCGAGCGGTATGCGCGGTTCAAAACCCTGGTGAAGTTCTAAGACCCGCACTTGCTCGCGCATCCGTCCACAGGCCTGCATATCGTCCTGTCCGGCCCGACAAGACCTCAGGATTGTCCCGTTGTGGCATAACCTGTTCCGCGACGCGCGCAGCGCCCCGAGTGTTTTGCGATAGAAGGTTTGTGCTCTCTAAGCAATTGGTCTGACAGATATTTGGCTGGTTTCTTGGGCGCCGCGCAAGAACCTCTTGCCGAAAACGCTTCTGGGTACTATCATAGAACATGGATCGGCGTATACCTGACAACATGTCAGAGGGTTGGCAAGTGCATTTCCGGAGTGTTTCCGGCGGCGATAGATACATGGTGTAGTTATCGCGAAAACAAACCAAGGGAGGCAGAAATCATGCGTAAGAAAGGATTCACACTTATCGAACTGCTGGTAGTCATCGCTATTATCGGCATTCTGGCGGCGATATTGCTGCCAGCGCTCGCCCGGGCGCGCGAATCGGCACGCCGGGCAAGTTGCCAAAACAATCTCAAGCAATGGGGCCTCGTGTTCAAGATGTATGCCAACGAGGCCAAGGGCGAGAAGTTCCCGCCGAACCAAGTGTTCAAAGACCATGTAAACCCATTGGATCCGACCAGCCTGTGCGCGCGCACAAACTATCCGGAACTGGTGCCAAACGGCACGTCCATTTATCCTGAATATCTAACCGATCCGAATATCGGCGGGTGCCCGTCCGACTCGGATTCCGAATTGGATAGCTGGCACGAACTCGGGAATCCGGACCTCCCATGGGATCCATGCAGATTCCGCGGGACGTCATATGACTATTTTGCATGGGCAATCAGCGTGAAAGAGTTTCTAAACGCGGGCGTTGACGAGAACGACGCCGTTTTCAACGGGCCGGATTTTGTCACGGCCCTCATAACGGGATTCCAAATGGATTTTGTAACGGCGCTCAACGACTTGATCACTGATTGGGAGGACGGCACGGATACAACCTTTGCGGTTTTCGAAAGCGAACCGTCGGTTGGCAACAAGACGCTCTACCGTCTTCGCGAAGGCATTGAACGGTTCTTCGTCACCGACATCAACAATCCCGCAGGCAGCGCGAAAGCGCAAAGCGAGATCTTCGTCATGTTCGATGACATCAACCCGAAGAACGTGGACTTCATGAACCACGTTCCGGGCGGATGCAACGTTCTGTACATGGATGGACATGTCGAGTTCATTCGGTACCCTGGCGAGAGCCCGGTTTCAAAAGCCTTTGGCGCTATCATGGGCTCGGTGTGACCTGAACGACAGAGCTATTGGATACGGACTTTTCGGCGGCGCTTCTTTCGAGGCGCCGCCGATGCTGTGTCCACGCGCAACCGTTCGCAAGGAACCTACTTGTTGAGTTCGTTCACTTTCCGCTCGATCAGGTGCTTGATTTCTTTCAGCCGCTTCGGAGAGTCGGCTTCGCAACGCATCACCAGAACCGGCGATGTATTCGACGCGCGCAGCAGTCCCCAGCCGTCCTCGAATTCTATCCGCGCGCCATCTATGGTGATCACTTTCAATCCCAAATCGTCTTTGAAGTATCTGGTCGCCTTCCTGACGATATCAAACTTCTTCGATTCCTCGGTCGCGATCCGAATCTCCTCGGTGACATATGTTTTCGGGACATCTCCCAGCAGCACGCTCAAGGGTTTCTTTGTGTTGCCCAGGATCTCGAGCAGCCGCGCGCCCGCGTATACGGCGTCGTCGAAGCCGTACCAACGGTGCTTGAAAAACATGTGACCGCTCATTTCGCCCGCGAGCTGGGCATGGAATTTTTTCATCGCCGCCTTGATGAGCGAGTGGCCAGTCCGCCACATGATCGCCTTGCCCCCGTGCGCCTCGATGTCCGCGTACAACGTCCGCGATCCCTTCACCTCGGAGATGATGGTGGCGCCCGGCTTGTGTTTCAGGATGTCGCGCGCAAAAAGTATCAGCAGCTTATCGCCGAAGATCACTTCACCTTTCTCGTTCACCACGCCGATGCGGTCTCCGTCTCCGTCAAACCCGATACCGCAATCCGCCTTGGTGCGTTTCACGGTAGCGATGAGTCTGGTAAGATTCTTCGGCACCGTGGGGTCGGGATGATGGTTGGGGAAACGGCCGTCCACGTCGCAATACAACGGGATGACCTCGCATCCCATCTGCTCGTACAAAGGCGCCCCTACTGGCCCGCTCACGCCGTTGCCAGCATCGATCACGACCTTCAGTTTGCGCTTTACCGTGATGCCGCGCAGCACCCTGGCGAAATATTTCGGCAGCAGGTCCATCCGCGCAATCGTAACCGGTCTCCGCGCCTTGGGAAAACTCTCGCGCAGGGCTACCCTGTATAGTTTTTGGATTTCCTCGCCGTGAATCGTTGCCGTGCCGACCGCCACCTTCATCCCGTTGTACTCTTTCGGATTGTGGCTGGCCGTGATCATCACGCCCCCGTCGACCGGCAACGTAAACAGCCCGAAGTAACACAAAGGCGTTGGGACCTGCCCGATGTCGATCACGTTCACACCCGCCCCCGTGATGCCGTCCATGACCGCATGGGCATACGCGCGCGAAGTCAGGCGCCCGTCGTGGGCAACAACGAGACAATTGTGCTTGCGTTTGCCGCGCATGTACGCCACGATGGCCTGTCCGAGGCGTTCGTAAATCTCCTCGGTCACATCCGTGCCGGCAATGCCCCGGATATCGTATTCACGGAAAATCTGCGGGTTCAATTTCATAACGGCAACGCCTCCCCTGTATCTGGTAGTCTATCGGTTAAGAGGGTAGCAAGCCCGTGCTCCGCGCGCAACATCCGTGTTGATGTGCCGCGGCGCATCTCCCGAAGTCTCGCTGCCCCGCAATCCCCCGCAGCTCAGCTTATGAAACCCACCAACACCGTGCTACACTGTAATGCGCCGAGAGAGGAAACGGTTTATGACGGCAAGCACTCCGGCACGAGATGTCTCGGCGGGATGGTATGGCTCAGGAGTTTTTTCAAACGCGCTGAAGGGCGGTACGGCCCGGAAATCGCGAGAAGGTCAATACGCCAACACGAGTTGGAGTCGCTCAGGAGGACACGACGTGAGCATGCGGGCGCCCGTCTATTCAAGATTTGCCGACACCCAGTTGATATTGAGGGATGAACTCGCCATAGACCGAACGCTGCTCGCAAACGAGCGCACCCTTCTCGCATATCTTCGCTCAGGGGTAGCCCTGTTTATCGCAGGCATCACCATGGTCCACTTCTCTGAGCAGGGATGGTTCATGCTCATCGGGGCGGCCTGCATGCCCGCTGGAATCATCTGCGGGATCATCGGCATCATTCGATTTTTCAAGATGAACAGTTCCATCCTCCTGATTCGAGATACAATGCCCATCACCGGCGCCCCTACGGGCGAATCCCAATCGTCAGCAGCCAGCGGGCAGGAAAACGCGGCTCCCTAAGCCCCGTACTTCGCGCCACAAGTTCAGAAAATGCCGGACAACCGTGCAGACCTCCAGGCACATGCACTTGCCCCGCGACTAGCCACAAGGCATGGTCTCCGGGCTTTCTGGGCGACATCAATGTTCGCCGTCTTCGGTGGCCAGGATACGGCCATCTGGAAGGACCCGAATCTCCTGCTCCTTATCTTGAACCTCGAGCTCGATTTCGTAGTATGTTACGTGGACAGCTTCTGCTTCTTCGATCTCCGCGCCGGGGAAGTGTTCTTTCACAGCTGCCGCAACAGCGGCCGGCAACTTCGCCGCGGCTACTCGTTCCGAGGTCTCAAGAATCTGGCCGTCTTCCAACACCTCTGCCTCGCGGGGTGTCCCCTCAACCGTGTATTCGGCCTCATATACCACCACGCCGTCCTCGGTCTCCCGGGTCACTCTGTCAATCCGAATCGCGGGGATCGCCTTCGTGAACGCTTCCTGGACAGCCTTCGGCAAACGTCCCCACGAAATTGACGCCTCATCTTCCGCGTCTTTATCCTCGACTTCGGTTTCGGTCTCGAGGAGTTCTCCGTTCGCCGAGACCTGGATTTCGGTTTCTTTGCCGTTTACGACGATCTCTGCTTCGTAGACGACTCGCCCATCCTCGGTCTCTTTCTCAATTTCGACAATCTGCCCTTGCTCCGCGTGCTGTTGGATCATGGCGCGGGCGGCGGGAGGCAACTGATCCAGGGCGACTTCCTCCTCCGCGAGTGCCCCTGAGATCGCCACAACACCAGCAACAAGGGCGATGACCATGAGCGCACCACCTGTCAGATAACCTGTTTTCATAATCTTCTCTTTTCAATCAAGATCTCGTGTATGCTCCGGTGTGTGAATACCCGAACGTTCTGGGTGTAATTATACTCCGCTTCGCCTGTTCCTGCATGGCTGATGGGGCGTATCCTGAGCCGCATTTCACCGGGGCGCCAGGGGGAACGCTCTGAAGCTCGTTCAGGGCCGCCCCCGCAGATTGAAACACAAAGTGCGGTACCGGAGGGCGTTCTCACGAGAAAAGCGAACGGAGCCGGGCGAAGAAACCAATCTTTCCCAACGCAGCTTTACGCGCGCCATGATGAACCGCCGTCTTCTCTGGCGCTCGCAGCAGCCGGACAAGCGTCACCGTGATATTGTCGGGTCCGCCCTTCTGGAGCGCTTTACCAACCAGCATGCGTGAGGCGCCTTGCAGGTTGTCGATGTCCATCGATTCGCGTATTGCGGTGTCCTCAAGGACGCCGCATAGACCGTCCGAACAGAGAAGAAGCGTATCCTTTTCCCTGACCGGAAACGTGAACAGGTCGACCTTCACGTCTTCTTTTGTTCCGACGGCGCGGGTGATCAGATTCTTCAGCGAATGGTTTCGCGCTTCCTCTTCCGAGATGATGCCGCCCCGGAGCTGTTCAGCTACAAGGGAGTGGTCGTGCGTGATCTGAAAAAGCGGCTCTCCCTTTCGGCTCAAGTACACACGGCTGTCCCCCACGTGAGCGACGTAGGCGTTGCTGCCATGGAGAACAAGGGCGGATACGGTGGTTCCCATCCCATAGTATTCCGGGCGGTTCTCGGCCTCCTCAAAAATCCTGTGATTTGCTTCCCGAATGGCGGCGCGCATCCGCACGGGAATAGACTGCCCCTCTTGCCCCGAATAATAGACATCAGCCAGCGTCTGAAGCGCCAGTTTACTGGCAAGCGCGCCCCCACTTACCCCGCCCATGCCGTCAGCGACCGCAAACAGCCGGCCTCGATCATGCACCATGGAAGCATCTTCCGGGACACAAAGCATACATCCGTCTTCGTTGTGTTCGCGCTTTTCACCCACGTCCGACAGCAGGTGAACCTGGAGCTCGGGGCATTTCCAGGAATACTCAAAATTCTCCGCGTTTGCCGGGCCGACTTCTATAGTGCGTTTGGGGGCCATATGGCCGCGATTTCCTTTAGGAAGCCGGCTGCTTTCCGGCATTCCGGGTGGGCTGTTTCACTGAAACGATCACAATATTGTATTCCGACGGGGGGCCTGGTGCAATTTTATCAGTTCCCGTTCACGCTTCCTCCCGTCCCGGTGGCGCCATTCATTCCGGTGGCGGCTCGATCCCGAGATTATCCATTTTGTACTTCAGGACTCGCCGGGTCGTTCCCAGAATCTCCGCCGCACGCGACTGCACGTAATTCGAGCGCTCCAGGGCGCGCAGGATCAGATGGCGTTCCAGGCGAGCTGTTGCCTCGTCGATCGAGAGCCCCTCGAATTCCGCTATGCCGCCCGAGGCGCCCGGCTCCTGGATGTGCGCCAGACCTTCCAGATGAGTCACGTCTATCGCGGTCTTGTCTGAATGGTGGACGAGTACGCGCTCGATGGCGTTTTCCAGCTCGCGCACGTTTCCCGGCCATTCATGCGAAGCCAGCTGAGCCAGCGCATCCGCCGTGAACCGGGTTGCCCGGGCATTGACGCGCGGCGCGTGTTTCTGCAGAAAATGGGCAACCAGCAGCGGGATATCCTCGCGGCGCCTCCGCAACGGGGGCATTTCGATAGGAATGACGTTAATCCGGTAATACAGGTCCTCGCGGAACCCGCCCTGCTTGATACGCTCCAGGAGGTTCCGGTTTGTGGCGCAGATGAAGCGCACATCCGTTCCGATAGCCTTGCTGCTTCCTACCGGATAGAACTGTCCGTCCTGAAGCACCCGCAACAGCTTGCCCTGGGCCTCGAGCGGCATCTCTCCGATTTCATCGAGGAACAGGGTTCCGCCGTCGGCCACCTGAACCTTGCCCGTGCGATGCTCGAAAGCGCCCGTGAACGCGCCCCTTTCGTGGCCGAACAATTCGCTTTCCACCAAATGCTCGGGAATGGCGCAGCACGAGACCGGCACAAACGCCTCCGCGGCGCGCGGCCCGCCGGAATGGATACACCGCGCCAGGAGGTCTTTTCCTGTCCCGCTTTCCCCGGTAATAAGCACCGTGGAATCCACGCGCATGGCTTTCCGGGCCAGTTCCAGGGTATGCGTGAGAGCCGGGCTATCTCCCACGATCGCCTCGAACCCGCGCACGCCGTCTTCCCTCAAGACATTCAACGCTTCTTCGTGGCGGCGTTCCGTGAGCGCACGTTGAACGATGATTGTAAGCTCGTCCACATCGAACGGTTTGAGGATGTAATCGCGCGCGCCCCGTTTCATGGCTTTCACCGCGGTATCCACGCCTTTGTGGGCCGTCACGACAACAACGGGCGTCCGTATACTGCGAGCCGTGATCTGCTCGAGCACCTCCATCCCTGGCAAGCCCGGCATGATAAGGTCCAGGATTATCAGGTCAACATGGTTGGTATCCAGCAGGCGGAGCGCGGTCTTCCCATCTTCCGCCTGAATCACACGGTAGGAACCTGACAGAATCAGGTCGTACGACGCGCGGACACTCGGTTCATCGTCAATCGCCAGGATGGTCTGCATCTTTTGCTTGGACCGGAGGAACGCTCAACGCAAACGTGCTGCCGCCCTCCTCGCTGGACAGAAGCCTCAATTCGCCGTGGTGCTGTTTCATGATGCGGCTTGCCGTGGTCAGCCCCAGCCCCATGCCCTGCTCGCGCGTGCTGAAGAACGGCATGAAGATGAGGAGCGCGTCTTGCTCCGGAATGCCGGGGCCAGAATCCTTGACGGTGACTTCGCAGCCGTCTCGGCTGCTTTGGGTCGCCACTTTCAATTTCCCCCCGCCGGGCATGGCGTCGATGCTGTTCTGGACCACGTTGTGCAACGCCTGAGAAAAATACACCGGGTCGAGTTCCACATCGGGCAGATTGGGGTCATACCTCGCCTCGACGTCGATCGATCTGGCGCGCAACTCCTCTTCAAACGACCGCAATACGCCCTTTACAGTATCGTTGATGTTAGCCCGCTTCATGGTAAGGCGCGGATGACGGGCAAACTCGAACAGGGTCTCGGCAACGTTGTTGATCCGCGCGATTTCCTGCTGCACCGTCTCGCTGAACGCTTCCCGGAAATCCTCGGTGTCGTATTTCTTGGGAAGAAGCTGCGCAAACGTGTTGATGGCTACCATGGGATTCTTGATTTCCTGAGCCACGCGCGAAGCGAGGTATTCCCAGAACGGGCTGTATGCGATGTCTTCCCGGCGGGCACGTTCCTCGGGCAGACGCGAGAATACCACGACCACGCCGCCGTCCCCGAGCGGAGTCGCGCTCAGTCCCAACGTGGCGTCGATAGCGGGGTCGTGGACTTCCTGCCGCAGTTGCGGCTTGCCTTCCTGCATGGTGCGCAAGATCACGTCGGCAAATCCCGAACCAAGTTTCTGTGCGCTGCGTCCCAACACATCGGCGCCGCGCACCTGAAGGATCCGTTCGGAAGCCTGGTTCATAAGAGAAATGCGGCGGTCCGGAGACACCACCAGCACGCCCGTGCTCAGATTGCCCAGTACCGCGTCAAGGCGGCGCTGCTGGCCGCAAACGTCCTGGTACAGTCTGGCGTTCTCGAAAGATATCGAGGCGCTTCGTGCAAGCGCTGTCAAGAGCTCCCGCTCTTCCAAGGCGTAATCGAGGCCGGACGATTTCTCGCCCAGAATGAGCGCTCCGCGCACGCGTCCGCTTACCAGGAGCGGAACTGCCAGACGCCCCCCAAGGACCTCGAGCTCTTTCGCTGAATTCTCGTCGGCGGCATTCACGAGCCGGTCGAATAGACAGGCATGCTGTTCCAGCCAGCGCATCAGGCCTTCCGAGAAATCGAGCCGGATGGACTCCGACAGCCCTTCCGGAATTCCCGCGCAGGCAACGACGCGCACGCCTTCCTTTTCCGTTTCGAGCAATACGCCGCACCGCGCGGCATGAAACACGTCGGCCAAGGCGTCCGACAGGCTCTGGGCCAGCTGGTGCGGATCCTTCATATGGCCCGATAGGCGGCTCAACCACCGCAATGCCGTTTGATGTTGGCCAATGGCAGCCGCCTGAGACGGCTCCATCATGGCGGGAGTCCGCGCTTGCGGGTTCTGCGCCGCATGAACCCCATTTTCGCCCAGACACTTTTGGACGGCTTCACGCAGCCCCATGCACGAAAACGGTTTGGGCAGGCACTCGCGTGCCCCTGCAAGCAGGAAATGGGCGCGTGTTTCTTCGTCATTACGGTTTGAAAGGACGATGAGCGGGACGCCCGGAGTGGCTTCCCGCAAGCGCGCGAACGCCTCGTCGCTCAACGTAGGGAACTCATCTACAATCACCGCATCGGCCCGGATCGAAATGAGCCTTCGCAACGCCGTTTCTACCGAAGTCTCGAACAAGACCAGATCAGTTTCGGGCATGGCAGCTCTCAGGGAGGCCCGCAATCCCTGATCTTCCGCTATCGCCAGCACCACCTTCATTGCTTACTTCTCGCCCCCTAATGAAGCCATTTCCCGCACCATCGGAAATGCTACGGTAAAGGTTGCCCCCTGACCAGTCGTGCTTTCGACGCCGACCGTCCCTCCGTGCTCCGAAACAATGCCATGCACGACGGACAACCCCAGACCACTGCCATTCTCCTTCGTCGTATAGAACGGGTTGAAAATGAACTCTACCTGGCCTTCGGGAATGCCCGGGCCAGTATCTTGCACGCTTACGACGACGCTTTCAACATCCTGGGCCGGTCCATGCCATCCTTGCTGCAAGCGCATGCGCCCGCTAACGGCGCTAACCCGCAGAACGCCTCCATTAGTTTGACTCATAGCCTCAAATGCATTCAAGATCAAATTCAAGAAAACCTGGTGAAGCTGTTGCTCGTCGCAATTTACCAGAAATTCCGGTTCCGCGAAATCCATTTCCATCGTTATACCGGCTTTAACCGCCTGGTTCTCCGTCAGCATGAGCACGTCCCGCAGGATCTTGCATATATTGCGCGGCGCGAAACTCGCCTGCCGCGGGCGTGCGAAATCGAGGAGCCGGCTCACGATGGAATCGATACGTTCCACCGCGCTCAACACCACCTCCGTGAACGTCGTGCGGAACTCCGAGTCCATATAGCGCTTTGGAAGCAGTTGGGTGAACGTCTTGACCGAAACGAGGGGATTCTTGATTTCGTGCGCCATACCCGCCGCCAGGGTGCCAATCGAAGAAAGCCGGTCCGCCCGCTGCACGTTTTGTTCCAGGCGTTTGACCTGGCTCAAATCGTAAATCATCACCATGGCGCCCTTCAGGTTGCCATCCGCCGACGTCAAACATGCTGAAGACAGTGCCACGGGGGTTTCCACGCCGTCCGGACGCCGTACCTGGGTCTCATAGTCTTCCAGGTCGTGGCTTGTCGCCAAGGTTCGCTCGAGAACCTGCGCAATCTGTTCAGGCAGGTCCCGCAGGAAATGGCCCGGCTGGATGGCGCCCAGCAAGTCCAAAGCGGCTTGATTGATGGTCTGCACCGTGCCGTTCGTATCCACCGCGAGCACCCCGCTGCGCATACTCGCCAGAATTCGCGCACGGTGCAGGTTCGCTTCCTCGAGTTTCCGGTATAAACGCCCGTTCTCGATCGCGGCAGCCAGGGGACCTGCCAGGGTTGCGAAGGCGCCCATGTCGTCGCTGGTAAAAATATCCTGCGACCGCTTCTGTCCGAGAGTAAGCAGCCCGACGAAATCCGCCATGGACCTCAACGGCACACAGAGATAGGCCTCCAGCTCGGCCAGATGGTGCGCGACGCGGGCATGTTCGGGCGTGGGTTTTCCATGGATCATCTCTTCCAGAGCCACCGGGGAACGGCGCTGCCGCATATAGTGCAGAAGTTCTCCAAAACCCTCGAGCGCCATGCCTTTTTCGGATGTCTCGTTCGAGTATTCCGTGACGAGCTGGTCCGGCTGGGTTTCGCTCAACAGCAAGATGCGCACCGTGCGAACCCCCACCGTTTCGCCGATATCCTCCCCGACCCTCTCGAGCAGCTCGTCCAGTTTCACGATGTGGCTCGCCGAACGGCTGACCCGGCCAATCAACGCTTGCACGTCGTAGCGGCGCTTGAGCACCGTCCGCTGGAGAAAGAGCTGGAGATACTCCTTGATGGGTTCCAGAACAAGCGCCACGATAAGCGCTGCCAACAGCGTGGGCACAATGTTGATCTTTCCCATGCCGCTGCTGAAGGTCCAGTGGACCACGGATATCGTGCCCACGAAGATCAGCGCCACAACCGCCGTGGAAACAGCGTAGACCGTTGTGCGCGAGACAATGAACCAGATGTCGAGAAGGTGGTAACGCACCATCGCGTACGCGAAGGTCCCTATCATCAGCACGAGAAAAATGGGGCCGTACGTTTCGGTGTTTTCCAAGCCGATGGCGGGCCCGAGCACGTTCGTTACGGTGGCCAGAGTCGTGAAAGCCGCCGTGCCCAGAAGGACATGCTGAACTTGACGCCGTTCGATTCCCGTGCTGCGCAACATCTTGCGGACCAACAACGGGAAACCGTAAAGCATGGTCAGGACGACGGACGCAACCATCAGCATGAAAACGCGGCCGTAGGTCACGACCGGAGGGCTGTCTGGGTAAAGGCGCAGACGGGAGGGATCCACGTAATAATCCGTGAATACGCCCACCGAACAGCCAAGAGCCAGCAATAGGAGAATGCCCAGGATAGTGGGCGAGCCCTCGAAACGGTGCCCCGGAAAAACACTGACGAAATACTGGTACGTAACGGGTATGAAACTCGCAATCACAAACGTGGCGCGAAGCCATAACAAGGCCTGGCTTTCTTCATGGGCGTGGGTGATGAATACGACGCCAAATGTCCATAGCCCGAGATTCAAGGCGAGAAGCGCGAAGGCCCGGTGAGCCCGTTTGTAGGGATTGCGGCCCAGCACCAGGGCGCCGAGCCCCAAGCAGGTCACGCCCGAAATGATGTGCAGGATTGTCGCTTGAAAAACACTCATTGCTCCGGGCGCCCCATCAAAAGGGCGCTGTGGGTACCTCCGAAGCTCATGGCACTGACCAATACCGTTGCCACGTCATTCAACCGGGCACGCTGCGGAACAAAATCAAGGTCGCACTCCGGATCGGGATCCTCGAGGTTAAGAGTGGGGCAGATGCACCCCTTCTCCAATGCCAGGGCACCCGCGGCCACCCCGAGCAGGCCGCCCACCGCGTAGGGCTGCCCTGCCATGGACTTCACCGCCGAAATGGGCACGCGGTATGCCCGGTCGCCCAAGGCGCGCTTGTACGAGTTCGTCTCGCTGCGGTCATACATTTCCAGCGACACGCCGTGCGCCTGAACATGGTCGACATCGGCCGGGGTGGCGCCCGCGTCCTGCAACGCATTTCGAATGGCCTCGGCCAGACCCTTGCCCTCGGGGTCCATAGTCAGAGCACTGAGCGCTTCCGATGCCGACCCAGATCCGAGAATTCGGGCAAATATGCGCGCGCCGCGTGCCCGCGCGCGGTCTTCGCGTTCGAGGACCACGGCTACGGCGGCTTCGCTCAAGACGATCCCGTCACGGTGGCGATCGAACGGCCGCATCGCCTTCTCGGGTTCGGCATTCCGTTTCGACAAGATTCCGAGAGAACAGCCCGACGCATACGACATGGGGAAAATCGGGCATTCCGTGGCGCCTACGAGGGCGGCGTCGGCACGCCGCCGGCGGATCTGCTCGGCGCCCCATTCCAAGGTGTCGAGTCCCGTCGCGCATCCGCTCGATATGGTTATTGCCGGCCCTTTGAATCCAAAGTCTATGGTAACGTTGACCGTTGCGGAATGCCCCGAGAACTTCGACGACGCCAAACGGGGCATTTTCCTGAAGCCCCCGCTTTCGTAGGCCAGATTGGCTTCCCGGTATCCCTCGATGGGGTCGCCGATGCTTGTGCCGATGCCCGTGGCGATGTGTTCGGGATCGTAACCGGCTTTTGACAGTTCCGCATCCTCGGCCGCCATGCGCGCGCTCGCAATAGCCTGGTGGACGTGCCGGCACCAGGTCCGCACCACGCTCTTCTTCATGAAATCGTCCGGGTTGAACTCCCAAAGCTGGCCGCCAATCTGGCAAGGCATCTCTGAAGCGTCGAACCGGTCAATGGTGCGAATACCGGAACAGCCCTTCGAGATGGCATCCCAAAAGGCTTGGCGTCCCAGACCGTTGCACGCCAGGACGCCTATTCCGGTGATCACAATGTTTGTGCGCATGGTCTCCTTAATTGCCAACAGCCGCACGCAAGTGCGCGCTCTGTCCAAGAACCGCTCCCGTGGCAGCACGCACGTTGAAGTCTTTCACCATGCGGGCAATGCCGTGTATATCCCCCGTCAGGAATTGCCGTATCGCCTGGGTTCTGAAATCTGCAAGGCTACTATACCATCCAAGAACGCGCGCTACAAGGGGCGTCTCTTCCAACATATGCGCGACTATCCCTAGAGATTCTACCTCACGGAGCATGCTCTCGTGATGCTGAATTGCCTGAGTCGCCGTCAATTCGCCGATTCTGTACGGCAGCGAACGCCATCTGCCCGGCGGCGTTCCAAACCGGGACCGTGTGCGCAGAATGTGGTCCAGACGGTTCCCGAATGTGAGGCCGAACCCATACCGCCAAGGCTGCTGGTACCATAGCGTCCGGGGAAGAACTTCCGGCAATTCCACCAACCCCGCATCAGGACGCGCCCGTTCCAAGAGGCGGAGGGTTTCAGCCCGGGTATGGTGGTCGTCCGCCGGCGTAGGATAGGTGAAGCGGGCCAAGGCGATCAACCCGGCATCTTTGCAGCTCCGCAAGAGGCTTTCAATGCCCGAGACCCCCGCGTTCTGCCCGAAGTAGTCGCGGAGCAGCCGTTGGCTGCCGCTCCCTACGCGATACGACAGCGAGACGCATCCCGAGGCTTTCAGTACCTTCAGCAATGCGGGATCGGCCGAAGCAAGGTTGCCGGCGCGGGAATAGGCTACTTTGGAGCCGCATTCGAGAATATCGTTCGCGACACTGGCCGCGTGGGCCATCGAGCCGCCCGCGCCCACAATGCGGAACGCGCCTACCCCGTGAGACGCCACGATGCGCTGTATGTGTGACATTACCCGGCCGGGCGAGTGCAACCGCAATCCTCCATCCTGAGTGGACTTAGGACAATCGCTGCATGTGTTTTCGCAACCGCGGCTCTCTTCGATCGGGAACAGCTTGAGTTTACGGTTGTTGCGCAGCGCCCGGTAGACGTCAGGGTCATAGACAGGCTCGGGCAGGGCATCCAAGTCCGGTGCGAACTCCTGTTCAGTGTGACAGGGACGGTCCGTTCCCGGAAAGATCAAGTTCGGGAGAGACGGCCACCGGTCGCGGTGCCGGATGTTGTCAGCCAGGGCCGTGATCCCCACTTCCGGGTCGCCCACGCAAACGCCGTCAAACGCGCCCGTGCTGCTGACGAGTTGCCACCCATACAGGCCTGCAGCCTGTCCAAAAGCCAACAGACACACCTTCGCGTTGTGTTGGCGTATTCGCTTCGCCAGGAGAATAGCGCTGTGAAGGTCGTCCGCAACATCGATTTTAAGGGCGATGAAATCAACTTTTTCGGTCTCCGCCAGTTTCTCTGCAAGTTCTTCGCAGCAAGACACTTGACGTGTCTGGAACGCACGGTCGGCCGCACGAAGCTGCCACAGGAGATGAAGCGCCCGAAGCGGGCTCACCGGGCTGAAATCAAGAAAGCGGTCCGCAATCTCGCTGACGGCGCCCCGAACCGTTTCTGGAAACAGCCGGTCCACCAGCCCGACCGTCCCGAAGTCTCGGATGACCGTCTCGTGTCCCTCGGCTAACAGGCACGCCGCAGTGGACGCCAGTTCGTGGTCTGGCATAAGCGCTTCGAACGAAAACGGATACCCCGGAAACCGGACGAGAATGCTGCGCGATTTCATAGCCTCTCCTTCGTCATTTTTCCCAGCATAGTGTCCGCGGGATACCACAATATCTTGCGAAAATCCCTCCCCTGAGCGAGACACTACACAATATATTGCCCAGATACTATCACGAACCCCATATGTATGCAAGAAAAAAGGGCATACCACAACATTTTGACATTCAGCATACATTCGCGAACCGTTCCGCCCATCTGCGTCTACGAATTGTGGTTTCTGAGCCTGTCGGAAAGCAGGTCTGTCTCTTATAGTGGTCTCCGGACCCTGTCCTCATGCTGGAAATTTCAAGGCCGGTTCGGTATGCTTTCGGCCATGGTACGAAACGAGACAGGGATTGCTTTCTTGTTGCTGGCTTTGCTTCCTGCGATGGCCGGAGCGGCGGGGGAGTCTTCGGGGGTGGCTGCCGATGTAGAAACATTGCGGACCAGTCTCGAAAAAGCGTCTGAAGTGCCTGCCATTCCGGAACTTGTGTCGCGTTCGCGAGAGTCGCTTCTCGAGACGCCGCAGGGCCGGGAAATCCTGAACTGGGCACGAAGCGCCGAACGAGAAATCCCCCAGACGACCCAGGAGCTCTACAACCGGTACCGGGAAGCAGGCGAGCGGTTCCCTTACGAAACGCCGTATTTCGCGAAAAGGGAACGGCTGACCCGGGCCGCTCTGGCCGCATGGCTCGAGCCGGACGCGGGCGGCCTCGAACATCTGTGTGCTTTACTCGCAAGCGTGCTTGACGAACCCACTTGGGTGTTGCCCGCTCATGAACGGCCCGTGCCCTGGAACATCGACCTCTTTTCGGCGGAGACCGCCTGCGAACTGGCTCATGTCCTGTTACTCCTCGAGGAGCGGCTTCCGGACGACCTTGCCGGGCGAATACGGATCGAGATACGGGTCCGCGTGATGGACCCCTTTCTGGAACACGCACACGAGTACTGGTGGAACAACGGCAGAAATAACTGGACGGGCGTCTGCGCGGGAGCTGTCGGGCAGACGTTCCTTCTGCTCGAACCCGACCCGGAGCGCCGGGCCAGAGCGGCGAGCCTTGTGCTGGAGCAGATGGACCGATTCCTGGCCAACGGGTTCGAGGAGGACGGCGCGTGTCTCGAGGGCATCGGATACTGGGGCTACGGACTGTTGCACTGCGTGGCATTCGGCGAAATGCTGCAGGCCAAGACGGGCGGCGCGGTTGACCTGCTCTCCCACGCGAAACTCAGGGCGATTGCCCAATATCCCGCGACCGCCGCCATCGACAAACACGTGTTTGCGTCATTCGCCGACAGTCATGAGCACCAGAGTCTCACGCCGTTCCTGGCGGCCCGGCTCGCGCAACGCACCGGCGTCGCGTCTCTGCTGCCGCAAACCGGCGCCCTGTTCGATTGGCGGCTGACGAGCGTGTTGCGCAACCTTCTGTGGTGGGATGAATCCGCGGCCGGGGAGCCCCTGATTGAAGACGCCTGCCTGCCCGCCTCGGGCATCGTGAAATTCGTATGGCAAACAGGAGGGGGGCGCGCGGTGCTGGCAGCCAAGGCGGGTCACAATGCCGAGCCGCACAACAACAACGACGTTGGCAGTTTCGTGCTGCGTATCGGCGGCGCCACCTACTTGTGCGATCCTGGCGCGGGCCTGTACAGCCGCGAGTATTTCAGCTCGAAACGCTACGAGAACATCTTCGCCAACTCCTACGGCCACAGCGTCCCGCGCATCGGCGGGGCGTTGCAGCCTTCCGGTGGGGAATACCGCGGCGAACTGAGCCTTCCCGGACCCAGACAAGCGCGCATCGAGCTGACCAAGGCCTATAAGGCCGAGGGACTCCAGGAGGCGGTCCGCGTCTTCTCGATTCAGGAAGGCGGCGCGCTCGTCATGGAAACGCGGTATGCGTTCGAAGGGGCAGGATTCGACGTGGAAGAGGCCTTCGTCACGTGGCTCGACGTCGAGACCAACGACTCGACGGCCCGCATACGGTCCGGCGAAGGCGTTCTCGAGATTCGCGCAGCCTCGGGCGTCTTTGCCGCCGAAAGACTCGAAGAGGCGTGCAAGGCAAACCGGAAAAGCGAGGTGCTCACCCGGCTCACGCTGGTCCAGCCAGCGGCTGCCGAAATCCGAAACCGCTACGCGTTCGTCTACATCCCCGCGAAGTGAGCGCAGGGCGCACGGTTGTTTAGAGACCGCCCCCGGGTTTCCTGCATCCCCGTCGTATTCTACAGTTCGCGGATGAGTTTCCGGCGCCAGACCCACAGGCGCATGCGGAGGTAGACCAGGAACCACAGCATGTGAAACCCCGTGCGCCAGAGTTTGAGCTTGGATTGGCCCCCGCTGCGTTCGAGGTGGTGGACGGGGAACTCGGCCAGTTGGGCCCCCAGGGCATGAAGTTTGATGCATACCTCGGTGGGAAACGGGTAGCCGTTGGATTCCAGCCGGAGTTTCTGGAGGAGCTCGCGGCGGATCATCTTGAGTGCGCAATTGGTGTCGCGCATACTTACGAAGAAGAGCATGCGCACGATGAGATTGAGGCAGCGATCGGCGGCCACACGAAGGAACGAATCCTGTTTTCGCACCCGGTAGCCGGCGAATCCGTCGGGCGCGCCGTCTCCCAGGCTGTTGATGATCTCGGCCAAATCCTCCAATTGAAACTGGCCGTCGGAATCAATGGTGACGATGTAATCCCCCCGGCATTCGCGGATGGCCAGCGAGATGGCGTAGCCGTAGCCCCGGTTGATATCGGGCTCGCCCACGTCGCGCACATTCGGGAATTCCGCCGACAGCCGCGCCAGGATGTCGCCTGTGCCGTCGCGCGACCCATCGTTGCACAGGACTATCTCGCTCGGGACGTCAAGGGCATCGAGAAAACGCACCCAGCCGCGCACCGTTTTCTCGATGGTATCCGCCTCGTTGTAGACGGGCGAGGCCACCGAGATGCGTATCGCGTTCACTGCAGGATTCTGTGCTGATGCATTTTCCGTCACGGGCGACATCCCTGTTCCCTCCGGTGAAGATCTTCGCCACACGATCGCGAATCCACCGAAGAACGTATAGCCTAGCCCGGATGCTTGCCAGGCATCAAGCTCCAGAGAA
>DAOLNV010000066.1 GCA_035416745.1 Candidatus Hydrogenedentota bacterium
TCACGGATTGGTCGCCGGAGCGGAGATTCATTGGACCTTTCCGTGATGCTTTTGCGAGCGATTGGTAGGTAGATGTAGGCAGTTATTCGGTTTTTTCGCCGTTTCCCGCGCGCAATAGCTCCGCGGCGCGTTCTTTGACCTTTCGGATGGCCTCGTTGTCGAAGACAGGGCTGGGTTGGTTGGCGGGTCTGTCCGGCTGGGTGCGTTTGGCGAGGGCGCCGGTGGGGTCGCGGTCGAAGATTTCTTCGATGATGCGGAGTTTGGTCGTTGGAGGCGTTTCGGGGTCGGCGAGCATCTTCTCCATGGCGTCGAGTGCGGCGTCCAAGAGTTCGTCGAAGTCGAGGAGCTCCAGCGGGAGCCTCTTCGCGAGCTGTTGGGCCCGTTCAACCGCCGCGAACGCCTCTGACTCCAGTATGCCGGCAATCTGGCCTTCTGTGAGCCCCGTGACGCTCGCGATTTGGTCGGGGCGGAGTCCGAGCGCTCGCGCCCGGGCAATGGCGCTTAGAAAAGCCTGAGAAGGCTTTTGGGGCAGCACTTGGTAGTTCGCCACGTCCTATTTCCTCATGATGCCAGGCACAATGCGCGCGAACGGCAGCCAGGCCCCTGCCTTCGCAACCATGCGGTCCATTTCGCCGTGCAGTCGTGCCCGGCACTCCCTGCCCAGGCGGCTGTTCAGCACCCTGGAAACCGTGGTGCGGTGGACGCCCATTTCGGAGGCGATCTTACCAACCCGCTGCCCGGCCACAGCCCTGCGAATCATCTCGAGATGCTGGTCCGTGAGATGCTTCAGTTGCCGTGAGTTTTTGTCTGTATCTGGCACACGTCCCACGATTGTCTGTTTCCTTTCCTTATCTCGGCATCACACCGGCATGCTGCAAAAGGCTTCTATCTGATACCAAAAGGCGGTGTTTCAGCCCTATATACAAGCTACCCCCTCGCGCGAAGGGCAAGGCGGACTCTCGCAAGGAGAAAAAGAGGATCTGAACATGTGCCTCTGTTCGTCCGCACGTGTCTATGGCACGCCCCCGTTCCGGCTCGATCTTCTATGACAGAACTGACAAAACTCACTAGCCACCGGTGCACACACAGGGTTCTGTCAGTTTTGTCATGGTTTTTCTGACACTTGAAATACATCCGGATTCACCTCGTATTTTTCGCTGGGGCGACCTCCGGCGGGCTTTTTCGCCTCATTGATTTGGCGGATATAGTGCCGGTCCGCCAGAATGGCGAGAGGTTCATCAATTTCCTCGCTCTTCTTGAAGGTGCATTGAAGAGCGCGTTGGACATCGCGTTTGGAGAAGGACGCGCACTTTTCCCTGCGAATCCACCCCAGGATAGACCGCGCATCGTCGCGCGTACGGTCAGCGCCCATCTCGTCGAAGGCGATCAGGGCATGTTTGCAGAACACCCGCGCCAGTTCGGTTGCCGCCTCCATCTCCTCCAACGAGATGAGGTGGTTGCGCTCATTTTCGAATGCGTAGCGGGTCACATGGAAAATGGCCGCTATACGACCAGCGGCACCCGGCAGTTTACCTGCCCAGTCACGAAGGTGTTCGTATTTCCCACCGTCCGCCATTTCCTTTTCGAGCTCCGCAGATAAGTCCTTCCAACGGTCATAGGCTTCAGGGGCAAGACTTAGTATGTGAGGAGACTCCGTTCCGTTGCCGCTTGCTCTACCCTTCCGATTAAGTAGGGCGACAATGATTGTGGCGTACCTCTGGACAACGCGGTCCGGCACGGGCGGCTTGTCGCCAGTGCGAAAGCCCAGGTTGTGGTCTGGCATCGTGTAGAGGAAGCGCGCCAGTAGTCCACGGCCCCGGAATTCTGACTTGTTTGCAAGCGCGTGGATTACCACCGGCTGCGGCATCAACGCAACGGACAAGGCGGGCTTGTCTATTGAGACCGATGGCCGCGAGCCTCGGTCCACGCGAACAGGAGTGCCCGAGTGACCTTGCAGGAACAGGTCAAGATTCGGAATTCCATTGGCGTAGCGGCCACCGATGGTTTCAAGAATGCCTGCTTCATCGCACAGCAATGCCATACGACCTTCCTGCTGCGCCATGAGCGTCCCGAGATGCTCGGGAGTGATATCACTTGCCCATACACGTGGCACAATGGGTATCAATGGAAGGCTTGCCTCAAGCTCTTCGATTTGCTTTTGGATGTTCTGGGGATTCTCGTTTGCCGGCTCGGCCGCTTTTCCGCGAAGCTTCTTGATCCTTGCGAGGATTGTCTCGGTCTCGGATTCAAGTCTCTTGATTTCCGGTTCGATGCGTTCCCGCTGCGACCGTTCCCACGTAATCAGGGGGGTGACGGCACTGGAATGAACTGCACTTTTCCGGGAACCGGAGGGCAGAGCGCAACTAGTCCAGAGGCAAAGCGGCTCATAGTAGCCATCCTTGATTTTCACCGCATACTTACCTTGAACGCATGTTGCGAGAATCGCCAACACAACACACGCAGCCAGTTCAACGGGAGTCTCAGTGGCCTCGGATAGTGAGTTAACGTATTCCTCGATATCGGCTGGGAAGGCACCGGCTGGCCAAGGTGGTGGTTCGTATGGTCGCAACGGAATTGGCTGCGGCCACGCGTCATTCCCCAACCAGTCGGGGGGAATGGACTGAGACTGCCTTGTCAGTTCCTCAAGCAATTCATCCAAGAGGTCATCGCCAGGCTCTCGAGGTATTGGCTCGAACCCGTCCCAACCCGGAACCCGAGACATAAGCCAATCGACCACGTCCCCCTTTTCGGGAAGGTCAGGAAACTCGCATAAGCGCACTTTCCGGGAACCTGGCAGACCATTCAGAATGCTGGCAACACTTCGCGCATAATGGAGACCAGCTTCGTCGTTGTCCAAAGGGATATACACCTCCGAGAACCGCGCTAGGGGAGTCCAATCGGCGTTATGAGCGGAAGTGCTTCCACAAGGCGAAGTCACCGCTGCCAAGCCGAGACTGTGTAACGCTGCGGCACATTTCTCTCCCTCCACCACGAAGACACTGTCACCCCGCAGAGTATGGAGCCCGAAGAGCCGACGCGGAGCAGGTTCCGCGCCGGACTTCCAGCCGGCACCATCTCTGCGAAAATACGGGATGACGGACTTGCCGCCTTCTGCATCATCATATCGCGCGACGTAGCCGAAGACCTGTCCATTTTCGTCCTGGTACGGCCAGAGGTATCTCAGGGAGCGCCCGCCCATGTCTGTTGCGACACCGGTCGGGATGTTCATTTGGCTTGCGGTCATGGCGCCACACCCCACATGTTCTTGAGGGCCTTGAGGGCCTCGCAAAAGGTTAGTTTATCGCGACGTTGCAGGAAGTCGATGACATCGCCGCCCCTCGCGCCGCAAGCGAAGCACTTGAAGGCACCGGTGTTGAGGTTCACTCGAAAGTTCCCGGTGCGGCGGTCGTCATGAAATGGGCAAAGTCCGCCGCTTACCCAACCGGCGTCACGTTTGGGGGGCGGCAGGCAGGGAAGCTGTTCCCGATAGAACTCCTGCGGAGACACACACTCCTTTATTCTTTTTGCCTGGTTACGCATGTTCGCCTCCTTTCGGACTCTGGCGATAGGCTTCCAACCAGGCATCGAGATCCTCGACCCGGTACCTCACCATTCGTCCAACCTTGTAGAATGGGGGTGTTGGTGTTCTTCCGGGCAGGTGGCCGTAGATGCGACCCTGCGCAAGAAAACTGCGCGAAACACTCAGATACCTGCAGGCCTCTCTTTCTGTGAGCGCTTTCACTTGTACTTTCATCTCAATCACCTCAAGTTTACTGTTGTGGGCCAGGGGCCCTCTTAATTCACAGTAATTGTCTGCGATTGGCTGATGAAAACAGGCATAGTGGAGGCAACGCTGAAGCAACGTCAGGGCAACGTCAAAGCAACGTCAGGCCAGTTAATCGCGCCTGTTCGGCTGGCGGAAAGTCTCGTTCTTTCGGAGGAAATACCCAATGCCTGGGCGATTGACAATGTCGTAACCTTTTCCCCGAAGAGACTTTATGAGGTGATTCTTGATCGACGTTTCAAGCAGCACTTGACAAGTTCTTTCAAGTACCGCATCGGCAATCTGTTTCGCAGTTCTTCCCTCGTTCTCAGGAAGAGCGAGAAGGGTGTCAAGCACCAAACGCTCCTTCCTTGTTAGGAGTGCCTTTCCTCGGTCGGTAGCTCGGGAAAGGTCATCTTGGGCGGGCGGTTGATTGTCTTGCGCGCCCAAATCACATTCTTGGGAATGATTCGCGCCGGTGACGTTGTTGTAAACGTCTTCGGGTATCCGGTGACGATAACCAGCTCTCTCAGCCCAGGCAAGAAAGTCGTTGGGACGAATATAGGGTTTCTCAAGGACCAGCTCATATCTGCTGTCGGCAATAGCTTCTTCAACGTATCGTCGTACGTTTATATAGTAGCCTAGCTTCCAAAGATATGTCTCAAAAAGGGGGAAATTGTGCTGTGGTCTTACTAATCTCAGAAAGTACATACATAGAAACTCTAACCCCTCATCCTTATCGTCTGTGTCGAGCAGCAGGAAACATGCTTGCCAGAGCCCCCAGGTCTTTGCCGTGGGCGATAGGTTCTCGCGAAAGTACTCTATCTTCATCTGCTCACTTCTTTGTTGAGGTGTAAGTTGCTCCTCCTCCCAAATGATTTTCAGCATTTCGAGTTCATACTTCAGTTGTTCTTCAGAGAACTCTGGATACTCCTCAGCAAGCATTTCCAGAATTTCGTTATCATCCATGAGACATTCGTATTCCATAATAGCCACCTGCCTTCCCATCACGTCCAGAACTGCAAAAGATAGACCAATACACGAAAGTACTGGTATGAACGTTAACAAAGGATCCTGATTTTGTCCAGACCAATTGGGAAGGGGAACATGAGGTCGTCTCGCAATATGATGACATTTTGTCTAGACCGGTTGGGATGTGGGTTCACAGGGATGGTTTTGTCGGTTTTGTCATGCGTTCGGGAGACAAGAATGAGGAATCACGCTTCCATGGGTTTCGTGAATGGCACGATATTGTCTGTCCGCTTCGGTGCTTTGAACTCCGCAAGTTTGGCAGACGTGCGGGCTGGGCAGAGGTGCGCGTATTTTTCGGTGACCGTGACGCTGCTGTGCCCCATTAGCTTGCAGATCTCGTACAAGTCCACCCCTGCCATGGCAAGCTGGCTGGCGAAGTCGTGTCGACAGTCATGGAACCGGAAGTTCTTGATCTGAGCCTTCTTTATCAATGTTTTCCAGGATTTCTGGACTGTCGTAAAGGGACTGCCGTCGTCGCCAGGGAACACGAATTCACCCGGAGTCTGGCGGCGCCATGCCTTCAGGACCTCATACGAATCCCCGAGCATCTCCACGTATCGTTCCCGTTTGCTCTTGGACACTTCACGGCGCACCGTCACAATCTCGGCCTCGAAGTCGACCTCAGACCACCTCAGTGAAAACAGCTCACTTCTTCGGAGCCCCGTGGCCAAGGCCACTATAACCAGCGGTTTCATATAGTCGGCATATTCAACCGCTCGTAGATCCGGAAGCTCGGCGTAGCCTCTCTCACGCCGCCAGGCATTCCCCGAATCCCGTTGCTCGCGCAGTTCTTCCTCCCTCTCATCCAGCGCGGCCATAAGCCGCACGCGCTCTTCCTGGCTCAAGTAGCGAATAATGGGCTGGGAGTCGATCTCGGGGAGTTTCTCCATGTCTCTCAGGGGATGAAACGGGATAACGCCGTCTTTCAACGCTCGCGTCAAGACTGACCTTAGGGCCGCAACGCGGCGGTTGATGCTGGTCCTCTTGGCGCCTCTCTTGATCTCGCGGTATCGCCACTTCTCAATTTCCGCCCGCTCGATCGCGCCGATGGGAGAGTTCAGGAAGGATGCAAAATACTTCTCCACCATGTAGATCGTCTGCTCACCCGTCTTCCTGTGGGCACTAACCCATAAACGGTAGTGATCATCCAGGTAACTCTTCAGTGTGTGAACACGCAGTTGCCGCCGGTGTTCCGCGAGGTCTTTTCCGAGTGTCCTGTTCGCGAGGAATTCCTTGGCTTTTTTCCTCGCCTGCCCAAGCGTGATGAGTTCTGCTGAGCCGACATTATAGGTTGCTTTCTTGCCATCCAGCTTCCGGTACTCGACGTAATAACACCGATAACCCGACGGCTGAATTCGAAGATGAAAGCCTGGGACGGTTGTGTCGAAAACCTTCAGGGGCTTCTCTTCGGGTTGGAGTTTTTCGATTACTTTGTTGTTCAATTCAATTTGCATTGCCACAATCCTTGCAGTCTGTAACGCCGCCGTAACTCCAAACGGAGTGTAACACGCCCCAAACGGGAACACAAGGGTGAACTCACAAAACCCTTGTAAATAAAAGGTGAAATGATGTTTTGGTGTTTTCTCGATTGTACCGAAATTCACTGCCAGACACTCTCGTAATGATGAGGTCGGGGGTTCGATTCCCCCCTCCAGCTCCATGAAACGCAAGGACTTGCGGGATTTCCCGTGGGTCCTTTTTGTTTTCGATATTGGCCGCGGAATCACGGGGCGTATCCTGAAATGCAGGGCTCGCATTGGGCGGCGCCGAAGGTGATGCCCGGCAGGCGGCGGATGTGTTACGCTTGCGCTGTGAAGCCCGCGGGTTGCGTGGCATGAGGGCGATGGGCGGTGGAAGGAGACTTCGAATGATGTTCTGGCTGTACCCGGTGCTTATTCTGCTTGCGGTATGCGTGTCCGGCGCTTGTGCGGCGGATGCCGTGCCAAGCCTGTGGTGGCGGCTCGACGAGGACGGCCGGGACGCCTCGGGCAATGGCCGGCACCTCGAGAATCACGGCGTCGAGTTCGGCGCATCGGTTCCGGACGGGACCCGTGCGGCGCGGTTCGACGGACGTTCGGCCTATCTCGAGTTGCCCGCTCAGGACGCGCCCCCCTTTGGCGCGGGCGATTTTTCGCTGTCGTTGTGGGTGTACACGGAACAGTCGCTGGATGACAACCTCGGCGACCTCGTGAGCAAGTACGACGCCCAATCGCGCAGCGGCCTCAACTTCGGCATCCTGACCTGCTCGGGGGTGTCCAACTCGCAGCCCAACTACCGGACCGTCCATTTCGGCATCGACCACGGCCAGATGGATGCGCAATGGACGGATTGTGGCCGCCCGGGCAACGCCGTGTTCATCTTCGGCATGGCCGTGTACAAGGGCGACCTGTACGCAGCAACGTGCGAGCCGGCAGCGGGAGACTCGGGCCGGGTATACCGGTACGCGGGAGGCTCGAACTGGATTGATTGCGGCAGTCCGGACGCAAGCAATGCCGTAGCGTCGCTTGCGGTCTACGACGGACAGCTCTACGCGGGAACTTCGTGGTACGACACCACCGGTTCGGCGCTGCCGGCATCGCCCAACACGACGCCCGGCGGCAAGGTCTACCGTTATGACGGCGGCACCCAATGGACGTACTGCGGGACCCTTTCCAACCCGGATACCGGCGAATCCAACACCATGGGCGGAATGGGCGTATACGGCGGGAAGTTGTACGCGACCACGCTCAAACAGGACGGGTTCGGCCTGTACCGTTTCGAGGGCGGCACCCAATGGACGTATTGCGGCAATCCGGGCCGTCGCGTGCTGAATCCCTGCGTTTTCAACGGCGCCCTCTACATGGTTTCGTACGACGCGCCCGGCGGCCCGTTCCGTTTCGACGGAAAAGAATGGGCGTACGTCGGCAAGACCATCGACCCGCCCATCCATCAGGACTACTCGTTCGCCGTGTACGGCGGGCGAATGCATGTATCGACCTGGCCCAACGCCTACGTGTACCGCATGGAGGAAAACGGCACGTGGACGGCGTGCGGACGTCCCGGCGACGAAATGGAAACCATGGGCATGATGGTTTACAACGGTGCTCTGTATACCGGCACACTCCCTTCGGGGCGGGTGTACCGGTATGACGCCGAAGGCGCGTGGACGCCCATCGGGCAGCAACTGGACACCGCCGAGGGCAAGTACCGGCGGGCGTGGTCCATGGCCGTGTACCAGGGCAAGCTCTTCTGCGGCACACTCCCGTCGGGCAAGGTATTCTGCATCGAGGCAGGCAAGAACGCGACCTATGATCATGCGCTCGAACCGGGGTGGCGGCATCTGGCAGCCGTCCGCGAAGGGGGGCGGCTCCGTCTGCATGTTGACGGCCGCCTGGCCGCGACGGGTGCCCCATTCGATGCTGCGCAGTTCGACCTCGCCAACGGCGAGCCGCTGCGGCTCGGCGCTGGCACGGGCGATCTGTTCAACGGCTGGATGAGGGACGTGCGCGTCTACGAAAAGGCGCTATCCGGCGAGGAAATCCAAGCACTTTGCCGCGCCGGGTTTGGCGGCACGTGAACAAGGTGGGTTTTTCTTAGAATGCGCCTCTGGCGGCGGGGCGCGGGCCGCTGGTCACCGGCGCTCCCGCCTGTTTGACCGGCTTCTTCACAAGCTTCTATTATGAAGACGGGCGGACCTCCGGGGAGGGCGTGCTTGGGATCGTTCGGATTCATCGACACCGGCGTAATCTTCGTCTACTTCGCGGTGCTGCTGGCGATGGGCTGGTACTTTGCCCGGCGCGCGAAGAGTACGGAGCAGTACTTCGTGGCGGGCCGCTCGTATCCGGGCTGGCTCATCGGCGTATCGCTTTTCGGGGCCGCCATCAGTTCGATAACCTTTGTCGCCTATCCTGCCGACGCGTTCAAGACCAGCTACCTGCGCTACGTGATCTGTCTGATGCTGCCGGTTGCCGTGTGGATTGCGTCGCGGTTGATCCTTCCGTTCTTCCGGCGCGGCAAAATCACTTCGGTCTTCGAATACCTCGAGAAACGATTCGGCCCGGGCGCGAGAACGTACGGCGCGACGGTTTTCATCTTGGCGCAATGCATCCGGCTGGCGATGATCCAGTATTTGACGGCGCTGCTTATTCAGAAGGTCACGGGCTGGGACGCGGCCTGGTGCATCCTGCTCGGTAGCGCGGTGACCGCGTACTATACGGTTGCAGGCGGCATGGAAGCGGTCATCTGGACCGATTTCGTGCAGTCGGTGCTCCTGACGCTTGGAGGCGTGCTGATCCTGTTGACGATCATTGTGAAACTCCCGGGAAGCGTAGCGCAGCTCGTTCAAGTCGCATCGGAAAACGGGAAGTTTGGGGTCAGCGAGTTGGGTCCGGACGGCGCGCTTCAGCCTATACCGTGGGGATTGGCCCTGTCGCATAAGACCGTGCTGATGCTCTTGATTGTCGGGCTGGCCCAGTGGCTGGCCGACTATACCACGAACCAGGAAGTGGTTCAGAAGTACTGTGCCTCAAAATCGACGAAGGACGCACGGCGCGCGATGTGGATCTGCTGCTGGTTCTGCGTGCCGACGTGGGGGTACTTCATGTTTGTCGGCACGGGGCTCTACGTGTTCTACCACGTGTTTCCGGATGTGCGCGCCAATGAAATGCTCACGGGCGCGCGTAAGGCTGAGGAGATACTCCCCTACTTCGTCACGACCCAGCTCCGGACGGGCGTTTCGGGGCTGGTCGTCGCAGCGGTGCTCGCGGCGGCCATGTCGAGTATGTCATCCGCGATGAACTCGGTCTCGGCGGTGGCGATCACGGACCTGTACAGGCGGTACTGGGTCAAAGGACGCGCAGACGAGCATTACGTGCGCGCTGCGAGGTGGTGCACCCTGTTCAGCGCCTTGGCCATGGTCGCAGGCGCGTTCTGGCTGCTGTATTCCGAGCAGAAGACGTTGCAGGATCTGTGGACCGAGCTGCAGTCGATCGCGGCGGGCGGGTTGCTCGGTCTGTTCTTCCTGGGTTTCTTCACGACCCGGGGCGACGGGCGCTCGGTCGGGCTGGGGATCGCGCTCGCGGTGGGGTTCTCGGCGGTGATGTCGCTCGCCGGGCTCGGCTGGCTGCCCGAGCGGGTCTGCGAAGGCATCCGCGCGCACTTCGACGGGTACTATACGGGGTTCATGGGCCACGTCATCATGTTCGCTCTAGGTTATGCCGCGGCCCGGGTACTCCCGAAACGCCATCGCGACCTCACCAACCTTACCGTCTGGACCCAGGAGAAAGGGTCTGCTCAAGAGACGCCCTGACCGGCCTGGAGGGCCGGGAAACCGGCGGCAACAAAGGGGAGGGCTGAAGGCCCGAGACATCATCATCCCAGAGCCGCTCACCCGTGTCATCGTCCGCCCCGCCTTAACGTCCCAAGACCGGCGGGAAATGCCAGACCGCGAATTCCGTTTGCGGAAGCACGGGTATCTCGCGTCCACCTTCCGGAACGTGAAACGCGAATGTTCTCGCCTCCCGTTGAACCCTGTGCCGGGCCTTCAGCCCGGAGGGGGGTGATGAATCCCTTTCCCCAGGCCTTCAGCCTGGGCTGGTATGTTTCCGCGCCGTTGGCGCTGAAGAACTCCGTGTAAACGGGTCACATGCGGACCGGCGCGGGCTCGAGGAGGTTCGCGCGCACGCGGAAGAACACCATGTAACCGGGCCACATGAGGCGCGTGGGGCCAAAGCCGGGCTTCCCAGTGTCTACCCAGTGAATTGGGTTGTGCAGATTGCCTGTTGCCTCAAGCAAAAAAGTATCCCAAAGGACTGTTGACGGCGCGGACGCCGTGGCATATTCTGGCAGCCGATTCCTATGAGGCGCAATCACGTGGATGACGAGGAGAACGCAGCCATGCTATTCAACCTGAGGAGAAGAGAGTTCCTGCAAGTGACGGCGGCGGGAGCGGCCGCGTGCTGGGCCGGCGGGGCGGTCCTGGGCGCGCACGCGGCGGAGAACAGCAGCCCCTTGCTCAGTCCTGGGGCGCGGCGGTCGAAAGTGCGGGTGGCCAAGGTGTACCTGGGCATCCCGAAAGCGCATTGGCCAACGCCCTTGATGGACCTCAACAAGGAGGTCGAGGCATACGAGGCCGAGTTCACGAAACGGGCTGGCGCCTTTGCCGACGTGGAATTCCCGGTGAGCCAACTCGTCACCACGCCCGAGGAAGCCCAACAGGTTGCGGCGAAACTCGGCGATGTGGACGGGGTGCTCGCCATCCATTTGTCAATGGGCGTCACGCCTCTGCTTCAGACGGTCTTGGCGGCGGGAAAGCCGACGGTGCTGTTTGCGGCGCCGTATTCCGGCCATGAATGGACGCATTTCGGCGCGATCATGCGGAACAAAGAAGGCGCGCTGCTCGATTGCGTGTTGACAAGCGATTTTGACCAGCTCGCGGTGGCCGTCAGGCCGTTCCGCGCGATTCACCACCTGCGCGAGGCCAGGATTGTCAATGTCTCCGCACGCGAGCAGTCGCCGGAGTATCTGACGGCGATCAAGGACAAGTTCGGCACCGAGGTTGTCCGCATTGACCGGGACCGGGTCTTGGCCGCCTACGAGGCGGTGTCCAAGTCTGATGCGGCGGCCGAGGCTGAGCGCTGGATGAACGGCGCCAAAGAAATCGTCGAGCCGGGCAAGGAGGAAATCGAGAAGTCCTGCCGCCTGGCGCTGGCGTTCGAACAGCTGCTGAACGAGGAAAACGCGACGACGATTACGGTTGACTGCTACGGCACCATGTATCATCAGTTGCCGGCGTTTCCATGCATTGGGTTCACGCGGCTGAACGACATGGGATTTGCCGGCATATGCGAATCGGACATCAAGAGCGCGATGACGTTCATCCTGATGCAGGCGCTGTCCGGAAATCCCGGATTCATCAGCGATCCCACGCTCGACGAGTCCAAGCCGGGCATCATACTCGCGCATTGCCTCGGTTCGACAAAGATGAACGGCCCGAACGGCGAATCGAGTCCGTACCGCATCCGGTCCATCATGGAACGGCAGGAAGGGGCCGTGACGCAGGTGTTCATGCCGGTCGGGCAGAAAGTCACGCAGGCTGAACTGATCGGCACGTACAAGCTCCTGTACTTCACCGGGGACGTTATCGATGCGCCCGATACCGATCGGGGATGCCGCACGAAGATCACGGTCAAGGTGGACGGCGACCTGGCGGCGCTTTGGCAGAACTGGTCGGAGGGCCTGCACCGGGTGACGTGCTACGGAGACCTCACAACCGACCTCAGACGGTTCTGCAGGTTCAAGCAGATCGAGTTGGTCGACGAGGCGAAGGCCACCGCATAAACCAACGAGCGAGCCGTAAGGAAAAGCACGGGGAGCCGGTGCGCGCGGGGTTCGCCATGCTACAGTATCGGGAAGGCTGTTTTCGCCGCCGGTCAGTCAGAAGCTTCGGGAGTATCACCCATGAAAATCGGTTTCAACATGTTGCTTTGGACACCGTTCGTGACAGAGGACCACTTCCCTCTGTTTGAGAAGTTGAAGGCGGTGGGCTACGACGGCGTCGAGGTCCCTCTTTTCAGCGGCGAGCCCCTTCATTACGCCAAGGTGGCCCGTGCGTTGAACGGCCACGGGCTCAGCTGTACAGCGGTCACGGTCATTCCCGACAGAACCCATAACCCAATCAGCGCCGATAAGGGCGATCGCGACAGGGCGGCGGCATATCTCAAGTGGGCGGTGGACTGCGCCGCCGAGCTGCACGCGGAAGTGCTGTGCGGGCCATACTATCAGCCGCTCGGCGTCTTTTCCGGGAAGGGCCCGACCGAAGAGGAGAAGAAACGGGCGGCGGAAGTGCACTGGAACATGGCCTGCGTCGCCCAGGATGCTGGGGTCCTGTTAACGATCGAGGCGTTGAACCGTTTCGAGTGCTATTTCCTGAATACTCTGCGTGATGCGGCCGACTACGTGAGGCGTGTGCAACACCCAAACTTCAAGGCCATGTACGACACGTTTCACGGAAACGTCGAAGAAAAGGACCCCGTCGGCTGTATTCGAGACTACGCCGGTGTGCTGGGACATTTTCACGTGTCGGCGAGCGACCGCGGCACTCCTGGACGGGACCACGTGCCGTGGGCCGAGACTTTTCGGGCACTGCGGTGCGCCGGCTACGACGGCTGGTTGACAATCGAGGCTTTCGGGCGCACGTTGCCCGACCTCGCCGCCACGACCTGCGTATGGCGCGACCTCTCCGGGAGCCCTGAAGAGGTCTACACGGAGGGATTTCATCTGATCGCGCAGGGCATGAAAGAACAAGTTCCTGCTTGACCTGTTGCGCGCAGATTCTATTCCGTTCCGTAATGTCGCGCGGACTGCGGGGAATGGTTGCCCTGTGTTCACTGGCCTTGTGAAACAGGATCTCGATGTGGCGCTGGTCATACGAATGGGGCCGCAATGTGGGCTCACAGGTACAGCGGGATAAAAGGAGGCGAGCATATGCGATGGTCCGCCGTCGGGGTTGTCGTCGCAGTAGCGGCCAGTCTGGCTTTCGTGAAGGCGACATTCGCCGAGAATGCGCCCGCCGCCACGTTCTACGTGAGCACGCAGGGCAAAGACAGCTGGCCGGGAACAAGCGCAGCCCCTTTGCCGGACGGTTCGAACGGGTCCTTCGCGACGCTCGAAGCGGCGCGCGATGCCGCGCGCCAACTGGGCGCGGACGTTCCGCGCCGGCTGGTCGTGGCGGGAGGTTCCTACTTCCTGACGCAAGCCCTGCTGCTCGACCAGCGCGATAACGGCCTGACCATCGAAGCGGAAGCGGGGACGCAGCCCATCCTCTACGGCGGAACACGCATCGAGGGCTGGCAGCCCGACGGAGACCGGTTCTGGGCCGCGCCGATTTCCGCCGTGGCGGATGGCCCGTGGGATTTCCGCATGTTGTCAGTCAATGGCCGGTTCTGCAAACGGGCCCGGCTGCCGCGCGAGGGCGCCTTCGAGCACCTGACCGCGTTCGACGTCCCCTGGATGAGCACAACGGGCGGGGGCTGGAAACGCAAGCCAACGGACCAGGAATTGACCACCATGCAGTACCGCCCCGAGGATCTCGGGCCGTGGTTCGATGTCAAAAACGCCGAGTTGACGATCTATCACATGTGGGACGAGTCCCTCGTCGGCGTGGCGCGAATGGACACCGATACCTCGACACTTACGTTCTCGACACCTGCCGAGCACCCGCCAGGGGCGTTCGGCGTGAAGCGTTACACCGTCTGGAATCTGCGCGAGGGCATGACCGAGCCCGGCCAGTGGTACCTCGACCGGACCGCGGGCAAGGTGGTGTATTGGCCGCTGCCGGAAGAAGATATGGCCTCGGCGGTCGTTATCGCCCCGCGAACCGCCGTGCTCCTGCGCATCAAGGGCGCGGACGACAACTTGGCGCGCGGGATCACGATCCGGGGACTTGGCTTGTCCGTGACCAATACGCCTCTGAAGGCGGGCGGATTCGGCGCGCTCCGTTTTGAGGGCGCATTGACAGCCGCGCAGGCGGCGGATTGCGTGTTTGCAGACCTGGAAATCTTCAATGCGGGCGGATATGGCCTCAAGACCTGGAAACTCGACACATCGCGGGTCGAGCGGTGCCACGTTCACCATTGCGGAGCGGGCGGTATCGCGGCGGAAGGCGTCGAGGGAATTGTGGCGGATAACCGTATTCACGACGTCGGTCTGGCCTATCCCAGCGCACTCGGCCTGCGCTGTGGCGGCGCCAACCTCCAAATCATCCACAACGAGATCCACGACACCCCCTACACCGGCATCTGCGGCGGCGGAAAAGGGCTCGTCATCGCCTCGAACCGTATCTACCGGGTCATGCGCGAGCTGCACGACGGCGCTGCCATCTATGTCGGATTCTGCAAGGACATAACCTTGCGCGGAAACTACGCCTGCGACATCGAAGACACCGGCGGTTACGGCGCATCGGCATATTACCTCGACGAGCAGGCCGAGAACTGCCTCGTCGAAGGCAACGTATCGGTGAATGTCGCGCGGCCCTCACACAATCACATGGCCGTCAACAACACCATCCGTCACAACGTCTTCGTCACCCAAGGCGCCGCCCAGATCACCCTGCAGAAGAGCAGCGAATACACCATCGAGGGCAACATCGTCCGGGCCGGCGGCGATATCACCATCACCAACGTGGACGGCGTGAAAATGTTCAGGAATAACGTTCTCTTCAGCGGAACCGGCAAGGTGAATTGGCACATCATGGAGAACTACAAATCCACCGGCGAAAGGCCCATCGAGGCCGCCAACGGCAACATCCTCGGCGACCCGTTGCTCCTCGACTGCGCGGGCGGCACGATCCGGCTCGACCCCGCATCCCCCGCCCTCGCGCTAGGGTTTCCTCCCGTCGATGTGAGCAACGCCGGCCCGCGGACGGCGACAGCGCCGTGAAGGATTTCCACTCGAAGGGCGTGCAGTCTCAGCCGGGTAATCTCCAACGCTGTGGCGTGGTCTCCCGGCCATGCCACTTTCGCGACCGGCAGGTCTCCAAACTAGGGATAGCAATGATGCGCGGCCCTGACAGGCCGCGGATACCAATGGCCGGTTAGAAAACCGGCCCTCCGTTACGAGGACCATACAGACGCCGACGCTGTGGCGGGGTCTCCCGACCGCGCCACTTTCGCGACCGGCAGGTCGCCCCAACTCCGTGTTGCTCTTCCCTCGATTGTGGCTCTACCGCGCCCGCCCCTGTTTCTTCTCCTTGAGGTATTGGTAGCGCAGGGTATTGGGCTGGATGCCGAGCGCCTTGGCTGCGGCGGTGTAGTTTTGGCCGAAGAGGTCCCACGCGCGGCGGGCGTAGCGGCGCCGCACTTCTTCGAGGGGAAGAACCTCGCCCTGGCTGCGCGGCAGAAGGATGTCTTCGGCGGATGGCGGGGTTTCGGCGGGGGCACGGAGTCCCCCGAGGGCTTTTTCTTCTTCCATGGCCTCGCTGATGGGCATATCGAGGTAGAACGCCCGCTCGATGAGCTTGATCAGCTGGCGGACGTTCCCCGGCCAGTCGTAATCGCGCAGGATAGCGTAGTCGTTGCGCGTGAGGGTGCGGGGGTAACCCTCGTTCCGCAGTAATTCGAGACGCTCTTCGAGAATGGTGCGGATGTCCTCCAGCCGCTCGCGCAGAGGAGGAACGCACAGCCGCAGGGTGCTCAGGCGATGGTAGAGATCCGCCCGGAACGTCCCCGCGCGCACCATCTCAGGCAGTTCGCGGTTAGTGGCGGCGATGATGCGCACATCGACCTGGATAGTGGCCCGGTCGGCGCCCTCGGGGGTAATCCAGCCGTCTTCGAACACGCGCAACAGCTTCGCCTGGACCTCAAGGGGCAATTCCCCGATTTCGTCGAGATAGAGCATGCCCTTGTTGGCCGCGACGAGCTTGCCCTGGCGGTCTTTCTGGGCGCCGGTGAACGCGCCCTTGACGTGGCCGAACAGGTCCGAATTGGCCAAATTGGCGCTTCCGGCGTACAGCGCGCAGTTGACCACGATGAAATGCTCCGCGTTGCGCGAGCTGGCCTCGCGCAAGAGATGGGCAACGTGCTCTTTGCCCACCCCCGACTCGCCCATGATGATCAGGGGGCGGTCGATACGCGCACATTTCTTGATGCGCTCGCGCAGCGTCCGGATCGCCGCGGAACGGCCGTGCAGGACGTATTTGAACCCAGTCTTGCGGAACACCTCGACCGCGCGTCTGTCTTCCACGCCGAGATCCTGCGCCGCCAGCTTGCGCACCACCGCCCGGTACGTGTCTTCATCCTGGTACTTGAAATACTGCGAAATCGCGGCCGAGACGAGGTCGCTCCAGTCCGCCTGGCCGGCCGTCTTCTTCCTCTGCGGTTTGCCGCGCGAGATATTGTGGTCAAACAAGGCCAGCTCGGACAAAAACCCGCCGGTCGCGTCATCGGTGAGGTGAAGATGCTTGGCCAGCGCGCCCGTATTGGTCTCTGCTTCGATGAACACGGGGGTGCAGAACGCCGCGAATTGCCCGCGGTGCTTCTCCAGGTATCCCCGGCCGCAATGCCAGTAGATCGCGCCGCCCCGGTTCGTGATGGCCGCACAGGCCTGCTCCACCGCGGACCAGTCGCAATCGACCCCTACGCCGCAGACGTGCACCTCGCCCGCATCCGTCAATGAAATCTCTTGCAGGGTTTCGCCTATCCGCCGGGCGCTTGTGGTAACTACCTTGGCTTCCGGGTACCGGACGAGAGCCGCCGCGGCCGCACACGCGCCGTCCAGTCCATAATAGGTCACTATGAATTGCTCGCCCTTCGTCCCCATATCCACTCCCCTTTCCGTGGTGCTTTATTTCTGAGCATATCACGTCAATATTGAGGGCGCAAACGGCGGGTTCTTGTGCTTCATTCCGGACATTTGCCCCATATGTTGCGGTTTCGCCCCGAATCGCGACTTGGCACGGCACATGCTTTATTCAAGATGCCCGGTGCAGCGGCGGCCGGGCACGGCAAGAGTTGAGGCGCAAGAAGGAGGGGGTCGAGCAATGGCTATCACAGGGAGCACATTTATGAAGGTATCCAGGGCACAGCGGCTCGACGTTTCCGGGCACGCGATGGACCGTATCGCGCACCACACGGGGCTGCACCCGACCGAGGCGCTGGCGCGCACGCTGTTTCACCGAAGCCGCCAACTGAAGACCAGCCAGATGCGGATGCTGGGCTACCGGCCGGCGTACGAGCAACGCAAAGCCCACGGGCAGAGGTCGTGGTACTTCCGGTTCACGCTGTTTGGCGAGGAACTGGTCGCGGTGGTCCAGGAAGGGGCGCTTCCTGGCGAGTACCTCTGGGTCACGACCTACGGCTCGACGCCACAGACCGACCGTTTGCGGCGGGCAGACTTCGACCTCCTCGCGGAGGCTTGCTAAAAGCCCGGGGGACGGCGTCTTGGGACGGGGCGCCGTCCCGTCAAGGGCATTCAACAGGTGCACTGATTCTCGAAAGGGGGCGCGGATTGGACAACGCCGATTACGTCTTTGCATATGGACGGCTGCGGACCGGCTTCTGGCACCAGTTTCTGCTGGGGCGCAGGACACCGGTCGGCTCGGGCCGCACGTCCGAAAAGTACGCTCTCTACGCCAGCCCGTTCCCCTACGTGCGCATGGACCAGCCCGTCAGCCCCATCCGGGGCGAGGTCTACGCCGTCAATGCGCGAATTCTCCGCGATATGGACAGCCTGATGTGCTGCCCCGCGTGGTACCGGCGCTGCGAGGTGCTGGTGGTGTTGGATAACGGCCTCCAGGTCACGGCATGGATGTACGAGCGCCGCGGGACCGGAGGCATCTTGGTGGAAGCCGGGGATCTGTGGGACCGCGCGGAAGCGGTCGCGGAACCCGATTAGGAGTAGTGCCATGGTAAAAACGACAAGTGAGAACGAAGTATTGCTGGGGGAAATCACGGTAACCCTGGCGGGCACGCAATACTGCGATGCCGCGGCCGAGGCGGGCGACAAGGTCCATTTCGAACGCGAACCGGACAACACCCACGACCGCAACGCCATCCGTGTCGAGAACGAGGACTTCGCGAAGATAGGCTATGTGCCGCGCCAGACCGCGGCCTGGCTGACCCCCCTGATCGACCAGGGCCTGGTCTACGTCGACGGGACGATCGCGGTATCACCGGAGACCCAGATCCGGGTGACGAAACTGGTCCTGTCGCTGTATGTCTTCCCGAAGAACGCGGCATTCCTCGAGGAAGCGCGCGACCCCGAGACGCTCGCCCAGGCCCTCCACCGGGTCGTGCTCGACGCCTACAATAACATGCACGACTGGCGCCGGCCGGCGATCATCCGCGAGACCGCGCAGCGGCTGGGCGAACTGTCACGGCGCGATGTGCTGCCCGAAACCCGCATGCTGCTCGCCCTCATGCCCGGGTTCGCGGATTCCCTCGATGCCCATGCGGACGTAAGCGCGGTAAACGCCGCGCGGGCCGCCTTGGCCGGCCTGCGCATCGGCAAAGCACTGCATTACCGCAACGCCACGGTGTTCCCGCTCCATCTCGAGAACGGCCACGAGCGGGCGTATCTGCTGCTCGACGAAGCCCTCGAGGCCGGTACTGCCGAGGTCACCGAGACCTCCGAGCACGGCAGCGTGCCCGAGGTGCTGGTCAAGAATCGGGGCGAACTGCCGCTCCTGCTGCCCGAAGGCGAAATCCTCACCGGCGCAAAACAGAACCGCGTCATCAACATCACCATCCTCGTCGCAGCGCACTCGGAACTCGTCATCCCGGTAAGCTGCGTCGAGCAGGGGCGGTGGTCGACGGTCAGCGAGCGGTTCCGCGCCACGCACTACGCTACCCCCAAGGTGCGCGCCCGCAAATGCGAACAGGTCTGGGCCGGCGCGGCGCGGTCCGGCGATTTCTCCGGCGACCAGGGCGCCGTATGGGAAGACGTCGCCACAGAACTGCGTTTCGCCAAGGCCGATTCGCGCACATCCTCGCTCACCGACGGCATCGAGGCATCCCGCGGCAAACTCGAAGACTACCGCGAGAACCTCGCGCTGCCCGAAGACGCCGCCGGCGTCGCCCTCGCACGGGGCAGCGAAGTGGTCCTGCTCGAACTGTTCGACTCGCACCGCACCATGCAGCGGCTGTGGCCGCGGCTGAGCGAAGCCTGCTTTTTCACCTTTGCCCACAACGAAAACGCGGAGAAACCCGCCCCCGAACGCGTCGTGCAGGAGTTCCTGGGCCGGGTCCACGGCAACCTCGAGGTCCTCACCGAGACGCGCGGACTCGGCGTCAGCGTCGGGTTGGGCGGCGGGAAACTCTCCGGCACGGGCCTGTGCCACGACGGCCGCCTGCTCCACCTCGCCGCATTCCCCGTGGAAACGTGAGACACGGGATTCCTGACCACAGCGGGCACAGAGAGCGCAAGATTGCGAACGGACAGGTGAGAAATACATCCACGGATGGGCACGGATGAACACAGAAGAAAGTCGGGGAACGTGCAATGGCGAATCCGGCCGCGCGGCCTCCGCGTCCCCTCTCAATCTGTGTTATCTGTGTCATCCGCGGATAGGAAATCCAACGTTCCTGGCCACGCAGGGGTACAGAGAAAGCACGGTTGGCATGAAATGTTGAATTGGCGCGCGGGCCGTACGAGAATGCGGGGAGCGGAGCGGGAGTCGCGGGGCGTGGCGGAGCCGGGATTTGGGGTCAAGAGACGGGGTGCCGCGCGAGGGTCTGGCCGTGAAGCGGTATCTGGCAGGGGTCGCGGTCTTGTTGTTCGGGGGGATGGGGTGTTCGCTGCCCACGCCGCCGAAACCTTCGGGTGAACCGTTTGAGCATCCGGGCGGATTTCACACGCAGGACCAGCTATCGGCGTGCCTGACCAGGCCGGAAACAGCCGTGCGGGACGCCGCGTGGCAGGCGCTTGTGGGACAGGCGGACGCCGCGCTCGGTGGCGAGCCGCATCCGTCCGTGGAACTGAGGGTACCCGCGTATTACCGGCACCCGGAGGCGAGCCAGGCGGCCAAGAAACCGTTGAGCGACGACGCCTGGGCGGCGGACGGGGATGGGTCTACCCCACCCTCCTGCCCGCGCGGTAAAGGGATGGGCCGCACCGGCGGCGCGGGAACGCGTTTCTAAAATTGGCTGTTACTCAGGCATCCCCGCGATGCCTGCTTTGCGGGCGCGATCGAGGCCGTAGATGGTCTGGCGGGTGATCTGGGTGAAGGCTTTGCCCATCCCGTGCTTCTCGGTCTCGAGAACGCCCTGCATCATGTCCTTCCAGAACTCGCGGTACTTGGGATCGCCCGTCTCCTCGTAGGCGAACGCGATGATTTCGGCATTCAGAGCGGAAGAAATGCCCCGGCTGCCGGTATCCCGGTAATTGGGGGCGTTCGTGATATAGCGAAACCCTTTCCCGGGAACCCATGACTCGTTCATGAGCCAATCGGCGGCGCGGACAAGCATGTCGCGCAGGTCCTGGCAGTCGCCGGTTTCCTGCTCGAGGTAGCGGAGCAGTCCGTGGCTGAGGATGCCGACCGCGAACGCTTTTCCGCCAAGCACCTTCTCGCCGCCGGTCTCATTGGCGGGGGGATAATGCGGCCATCCGCCCTTGACGGGGTCCTCGCGCTCGAAACAGCGCTCGACCATGATGCGGGCGGCGTTGAGGTAGTAGGGATTGCCGCTGAAGTTGTACGACGTGACGGCATTGATGATGGGCCACCCGCCGGAGCGTTCGATCGTGAAGTCGAACGACGGCGTCAGTGTGCGCGCCTGGGTATCTGCGATATGTTCGGCGACATACCGATGGAAAGGGTCTCCCGTCAATGCGGCGTAGAGCCACGCGCCCTGGTCGTAGACGTGCCCCTGGGCATCCCGCGCGCCGGGAAACATTCCTTTGAAACTGCTCATGTACTGCTGCATGCCCTCGTCGTTCGCGGGCACGCGAAGTTCTTCCACGGGGATGGATGTTCCGACGTGATTGAACGAATGTTCCCACACAACGCACCGTTCGCTCGCCGTGAACGGTCCGTGGCGCGTATCGACGGCGCCGTAATGGAGGGCCATCTCGAGACCGCGCTCGTAGATGTCGCGGCGGCCGGTCCGTGCCCATTGCAGCCCGAGCGCCCAGGCTGTGTCGTATTCGCTGTTGCCATAGTTGCAGTACCGTTCGCCGTACCAGTCGCCGAAATGCATCCATCCATAGGTGCGTTCGGTCTCCCGGTCGGCGAGACTGGCCTCGAAGCTCTGGTCGAACACGGCCTCGTATTCGTCCCACACACCCGGCGTGAGAGCAAACAGCGGCCGGCCAAAGATGCCCGAACCGCACAAGTATTCGGGCGGCGGCGTGACGAGCAGGGGCTGCTCGGCCCATGTCAGCCGCGTCTCGGCGTCCGCATCGGCAGAGACCGCGCCACCGAAGCGCAGCGACACGTCATGGCGCATCATCTGCCCGCCACGGAACACGTAGTTGCCGTTCTTGAACCAGGCAAAGAGTTTGTAGTAGACGGGATCGTACTCCGCCCCCGCGTAGGCGTCCGGGGGCAATTGCGGCAACAGATGCGCGCGCACTGCCCGCGGCTCGATCGAGATCGCTTTCGGGTACGTCTGCCAGAAATGTGGCACAAACACGTCGACGGCGGCGGCGCTGGTGGTTACGGACGCGAACCCGCGCGCGTGTTCGCCAGCCGTTTCGCCCGCGCCGCTCGAAACGGTGAAAGCGCGGTCTTCCAGTTGGCGTACGGAGATGCCGCTATCTGTCAGCGGAGCCAGTGGCGCTCCGTCAAATGCCGCTTGTGTGATCGCGCCGCCGGGAAGCGCGGCCACAAGTTGAACCGACGCCAGTTCACGAAACGCCGGGTTCGGCGACGCGTTGTAAACCCCAACGCTCAACCCGAGTTCGCGGTTTTGTGACGCAACCCTCGCCTGCATGAGATAGCGCCAGCCGCTGTCTGCGCCCGCGCCGGTCACCAGCGGCCCGGTCCATTGCAGCAGGGCTCGCACAGGACCCAAGATCTGAGCCACGGGACCCTCCCGGTCCGGTGGCCCGCAAAGAAGCTGGCTGCCGTCCGGCAGAGCCACCTGGAGACGGAGAGCAGAGCCCCGTGCGGCGTCGCGTTCGCTTGCGCTTATCGCTCCGTCGCCGTCCAGATCGATTGCATAGGCGCATGAGCTGGCGGGCGACGTCTTGCGCACCTCGAGTTCAACCATGCCGTTGCCCAGATGCCACGCATCGTCCGTTTCGGTCAATGTCGCTGGCGCGATTGTTGGCGCGGGGGTATCCCACGAAGCGCGCGCTTCGAGCCGGTATTCGGCGGGCTCGGGACCGGTCTGGGTCGCGCCAGGAAACGACAGGAGCGCCCATTTCAGGCTTCCGTCCGGCCAGCGCGAAAACTCGTCGGCTTGCAGTGCGACGGCCCGCCCATCCGGCGCGAACAAACGCAGATGGGCAGGGTCCACGACCGTCCCCCGAGGAAACGGCAGGCCCATGGTAACGGGCCAGTTAGTCCGGGCCTTATCCGCGGGTTCAGCCAGTCGCAACGGCACCGTCAGATTTGCGGTGGGCGGGGCCGGGGGCGGAGCCGGCCGAAACCGCACGACATCGGAGAACAGGGGTTTGCCGAGATACTCCGAGCGGACCCGCGCTTGATACTCCTTCGCGGGATCGAGCCCTTCGAGCGGCGCCCGGTGATTCCGGCCGGCGTATTCCGTTGGCTCGGTGACGGCGGCGAAGTTCCCCTCTCCGTACTCGACAACACCCGTTTTCACAATGGTGGTGGTGGTCCAGCACAGGTCGGCCTTGCCCCGCGCTGGAGACCACGCCTCGAGATGCTCGAAGCGCGGCGGCGGCGGTTGGATAGGCTGCTCGGAGAAATAGAGGCCGTACACGCGGTAGTACCCGACGGGGGCGGCTGCCGTAAAGGTCAGTTTATCGCCCTTGTGCAGCGCGATGGGCTGGTTCGAGCTGGCTACAAACTGCCCGTCCGGTCCCGCGCCCACAATGCAACCGGTTTCCTGTCCGTTGAGAGCGAGCAAGAGCCGCTCGATGCCATCCTCATCGTCGTTCATATGGAGGGCGAGGTAGTACGTGCCGTCGCGGTCCAGCGCGCAGCCGAAGGATTGTCCGGCCTGCTCGCCGCCGCGCAGTTCCGCGCCGGATACCTCGAAACCCTGCAAGTCCGTGAACGCGTCGATCTCAATCACGAAACCGTTCCCGTCCTGCAAGACCTGCGTGGTGATGTCGCGCCAGTATTCGAAGCGCGTGAGATTCAAGGCCGATGCCGGCACGGGCACGAATCGGACATAGTCAAAATAGCCGGGTCCAGGATTGCTCGCCGGATGGGCGAACCGGTCATCGATCCAGAACTCGAAACGGCCCTCAGGAAGCGCGCATGCCCCAAGGCTCAACTCGCCGCCCTCATACTTGGTCCAGTCGATTCCGTCGGGCGAATACGCCAGCGGACGCTTTCCCGGATCGCTGATATACACGAGATACGTACCCGGCTCGAGACCGTCGACGACGCAATGCAGGGGCGGCGCGCCCTCCTCCGGGGCCGCCCGATCCTGCGCAACGGCGGGGCTTGCCAGCACTGCCCCCCCGGAACGCTTCTTGTCGATTTCCTCCTCCTTGGTCCAGAGCATCCAGCGGCCGGGGGCTCGTTCGTCCCGCGTCCACGCCGATTCGGGAGCGGCGATGGCCTCGCTCTCGTAGACGATGCCCTCGGGTTGGACTGCACGGGCGGCAAGGGACAGCAAAAAGCCCGCGGCCAGAATACACACGGAAGGCCATGGCGTGCGCGTCGTGAACATTCCGATTTCCTTTCGTTATCAGAGGAGGACTCCCGGCAATCTCAGAATAACCGGATAGCGCCCGTGCATCAATTCGACGGCAGGGTAAGGGCAGTTTGGCTTGGTTGCGGCTACGCCGCGCCAGGAAATGTTCGGTATTGCCCGGCCAGAAGTGCATCGCCAGGTGACTCTTCCCTGTTTTGCCGTGTTAGAATCGCGGAAAACGGGCTGGCAAACCAGCCGTCCTCAAGGCCCGGGCAAAGCATTATCACGAAAGGATCGTCCCTTGGTTTTCAAGCTAATCGCATGCGACGTGCTGACCCGCGAGACCTCTTACTGCATCGCCCGCTGCCCTCACACGGTCAACCCCGTGTTTCTGCCAAAAGGCGAACACAACGAGCCGGACAAACTGCGCGCCAGGCTCCAGTCCATCATCGACGGCATCGCCTCCGAGGAGCAGAACTACGACGCCGTGGTGCTCGGCTACGGGCTCTGCGGCAACGCCACCATGGGATTGCAGGCCCGCGAGCTGCCTTTGGTCGTGCCCCGTGCGCACGATTGCACCACTCTGTTCCTGGGCTCGAAACAGGCGTTCAGTGAGCACTTCGGACAGTGCCCGAGCCAGACATGGGCGTCGGTTGGCTACTCCGAACGCGGCGATACCGTGATAGCCGATGAACGCACACGGGATTATCTCACCGGCGGAATGGATTACCGCGCCCTCGTCGAGCAATACGGCGAGGAAAACGCCAAGTACGTCGCCGATATGTTGCGCGGCTCCCACAAATCCGATGCCGTGTTCCTCATCGACGTGCCCGAGACGCGCGTCGAAACGGTACTAAGCCAAATCCGCGCTGAGGCTGCCGCAAACAATCTTCCCCTGAACGAGATCCCCGGCAGCCTCCGTCTCATCGAGATGCTTTTGTCCGGCGAATGGCCGGAAGCGGATTTTCTCGTCGTTCCGCCCGGCCACCGCATCAAAGGAATCTATGACATGGATCAGGTTATCGCGGCCGAGGCAGGGGAAACGTGAACCGCCCTACGCCTCGATACCCTCGAGGCGCAACAGCGCGCGCTTCCAGGCAAGCCCCGCGCCAAAGCCGCCAAGACCGTCGGATGCAAGTACGCGGTGGCAAGGCACCACGATTAGCAACGGGTTCCGGCCGACGGCCTGTCCTACCGCTCGGGACGCCCGCCTGCCATAACCCAGTTCCTTCGACAAATCGCCGTAGGTAACCGTGTGTCCCCAGGGAATGGCGCGAAGCGCATTCCAGACGTTCCGCTGAAAGGCGGTGCACTCGCCGAAGTCCAGGGGGATATCGTCGAACGATTCGGGTCGGCCTGAGAAATACCGCTCGAGAGCCGCGCCGAGCGCGCGCACACGGCCATCGTTCACCGGCGAGTGAAGCACCTTGATGTGAAGCGGGGGGTTCTTGGAGCGTGGCAATACGAGCGAGCAAAGACCCTTGTTCGAGAACCATCCCGATATGGCGCCCAAAGGGTGCTCGAAGCAGAAATCCGCGGTCTGAAGCTCTGGTTTTTGCATTCCCGGCTTTTCTCCTCTGCGGCCCACAGAATGTTTTCGCCTGTAAACAAGGATATCAGGATTTGGACTTGACGCTCACGGTTATGGCGCCGGGGTGGCCGCCGGAAACCTCGACGGGCCATTCCGAGACCATGCCAGTGAGCACGTCGCGCACGATAACCTTGTAAAGTCCCGGGGCTTCGTTCAACGCCAGGGGGATGTACGTTTCACCCTCGCCCTCTACGCATAGAACCGTCTTGTCGTAGTAGGAGAGCGGCGTGCCCCCGAGCGGGCGCAACTGCACATGAACAAGATGGTCTCCGGGGGGCTGGTCCGCGGTCAGGATCCGGAGCCCAACGGTCACGCGATGGCCGGGCGGGACGCTCTTGGGCACCGCCACCTGAACATCAGTCACGCGGTAGGGCAGCACCGAAAACAGCGCAACGCCGCCCGGGTCCGCCCGCCAGCCCATGTTCCTGGGTCTGCGGACCTCGAGACCCTTCTGCATATCGTAAACATAGCCCTCGTCTGGAATGCCGAGCCGGAACTTAGAGCGCCTCGCGCATGCCGGCTGCACCAGCGCGGCATAGACCCTCGCCTTCCCAAAACGAAAACAGAACCGTTGACCGTCAAAGGGCCTTTTGCCGCTGATTTCGAAGATCTCGGCAGCTCCGGCAAGGCGCAGCGCGTCTTGGAGCCGCGTGCGGGTTTCCTCTGGAAAATCCTCGCTGAAGGATTGATTCAGGATGTACGCCTGGGCGCTTTTCTGCGGAGGCGGCTGGGCCCCGGCCGCGGCATCAGGCGCTGCCTCGCTCCCCGGCGCCGGCAACGGCGTGAACATGTCGTCCAGCGGCGGTTTTTCGCGCGGTCGGCCGGATACATCAAACGCTCCCGGCGGGGTATCGGCCAGAAGCATGCCGCCCGACTCCACAAACATGCGGAGCCCTGCGGTTTCAGCATCGCTTAAAACATCCACGCCTGGGAGAACAAGGCATTTGTAAGTGGCAAGGACCTCCGCGCGGACATCGTCAGAGGGGACGAGAGCAGCGGCAAGACCGAGACTTCTCAGAAGAACCAACGCTCCCGCGAAGGCCCCGGATTGGCCCGTGGCGCCATGCAACAGTTCGCTCGGACGGCTGTCGTAGACGGCAATCGGCGTCTCGGCAGGGTACGCCATGAGAAACAGTTCCGAGAACCCTGCTCGAACGGCCCTGGTTTGCGCAATCACCTCCGAAAACACCGGGTCGACCGCGCCACCGGCGTCAAGTACGCTTTCCGGACCCTCGTCGAGGTTCCACCAGAGCCCGCTATGCCGGTGAAGCGCCGCGTGCCAGGGCCACCACCGGCCTTGCTCAGGAGTAGCCGCGCCGGGCACGAGAAGAACGGTTCGCGCATCCGGCGCACGGTAGGCAGCGGCGCGGGCCATGACCCCAGGGTCCGGTGGCGCCGCCACAAATTCAATGGCCGCGGCCGTCTCGCGCCAGAGCGGGCTGATCCCTTCCCGGGACGCGGCCATGCTGAAACCAGCGGAGGCCTCGGACTCGGCCGCATGAACGGCATCCCGCCCCATGCCATAGAGGCGCAGAAACACGGCATCAACGTGTTGGCAAAAACGCATCCACGGCTCGAAGAACCCTTCATCGGCCGCCTGCTGAATGGTCTCGAGCGTCAAGCCGTCCCATGCTTGGAAACGAGATGCCCATTGCCCCCCCAGCGCCGAGGGTTCCCCGAATTCCGACCACAACGCCGCGCGAAACTCCTGCATGACCGAAGGGGACGTACGAACCGCGTCGTACGTCTCGCTCAGCCCGTTGGCTCCTCCCAGGAGAAAGCCTTCGGCCGCGCCAAGGCGCAGCCGGCGCACTTCCTGGGTAACCTTCTCCAAGGCCGGCGGCGGCGGCGCTCCCTGAGGCACGTTTCCCTCGCTGGCGATCGCGTCGATGCCTTGCGGAGTCCAGTACTCCGTCAACTGAAAAATGGGGGTCTGGCCGGTCTCGGGCACAAAACGCGCGGCGTCTTCCCGGGCGGGAACCACAATGGCGGTCACGCCCGCCTTCGCCAACAGCTCGTTGAACGCCCTCAAGCCATATTCCTGGCTGGTATGATTGGCGATGGCCAGAACAAAGCCCTGCGCCGGCCCTGCCAACCGCACCCCAAGCGGGATTCTGGCCCCCCCCGCGTTGACAAGCTGAATCTCGTCGGGCCGCGGACTCTTAGGCGATTGCGAAAAGACCAGGCATTCAAGCGCCAGGCGATTGCTGATCAGATCAGCCACATCGAGCCGGGCCGTAAATGTCCGCCGTTTGCCGGGCGCCTCCTGCGTGCCGAAGCCTACACGCCTGCCATAGGGATCTGTTGCCCGAAGCGCGACAACACAGCGCCGGAGACCGTCTTCCGTGCGCTGGGAAGGCAGCAGCTCTAACGTCACGAGGATGGTGTCGTTGGCCTGCACGACATCCTGCTCCGGGCGGAGTCTGTCGAAAAAGGGCCGCACGCTTATGGTCGCGGCAATCGAATGCCAGTCCACCGTCTTGTCCCCGTCCTTCAGCCACGTGTCCAGGTAGAAAGCCCCCGGAATAGCGGGCACAGCCAGCGGGAAGCTCTCTTCCCCGGCTTCGAGAGACTCCTCAGGCTGGAGGAATTGGGTGCGCCACTGGCGTCCGGGCTGGCGCAGTTGCGCGACTATCCCGTACGTCTCCTTGGCCGGAGCGTTGAGATGCAGCTGGTATGCATGCAACATCCGGGTGTCGGTTGATGCCGCATACTCGCGCATCTCCTCCTCGGTCATTCCCGGCGGCAACTCCTCGAACCCCGCTTCCCGCACCGCCGCCTCCAGGATCCGGTCGATCCATTGCGAAGGTTCGCGCTGCGCCGCCCACAATGCCGCTTTCGCGACCAGAGACCAATAGGTCTCGTAATGCGTCCAGTCCGCCTGCTCGGGATAGATCAGCTCGGGCAGCAACGCGTGATAGAAGGGACCCGTCCCGGGATAATTCAGTTGAACGACCCGGCCGCTGCCGTACGTGGACGCCTGCACGAAATCGAGCCCGCCGCGCCACTCGGGAGTAAGCCCCTCGGCAATGCCGCGCGTGATGGGCGAGGCGGACTCAACCGGAGCAAGTTCTTGCAGGAAGTCATTAAACCAGTCGGGCACGTTGCGCCGGTGGTTGGCGAGGAGAAGCCCCGCGCCCCCGCGCACCATTTCCTCGATGCGCGCGAAAACCGCCTCCGGCAATGACGCGACGTCCACATTGGCCAGAATAATGAGGTCGCGGCGGCGTTCAAGACATTTTCGCAGACCCTCAAACCGGTCTCCCGCCGCGGAATCTGCCGGCGGCGGGTCCAGAAACACCGCCTCATAATCCATATCTAAGCGCACCGCCAATTCCATGGCATCCCGTTGCGCGATGCGCGGAAGCACAAAGAGCACGCCAAGAGGTTTGGCGCCGAGGGGATGTCCCCAGCGCACCGTAGTGGGCCGTTCGAGCCTTGGCAATTCAGCCGCGGGTGCCATCGGCGCTCCGAACGACGGAGCGGTAGCGCAAATGCCGGCGGCTGCCACAAAAGTCAGGATACAGACCCATCTGGACGCTGTTCGTGGTGTCGGGTTCATTGCCACCATAGTGTATCAAACGTCGCGCGGCGCCGGGAACCGGCTTATCCAGACCACGCGCAAACGCCTGCCCGGGCAGGGCCGGATAGGACCAACGGGACCGATGGCACAAAGGAGATGCATCGGGGGACAGTGCATCCGGGAGCGCCGGCCCGCCAGCCCCGCATTCTTCCGCCGTTTGATTGCCGGCGCGCACCTGTGGTAACCTCTTCGCGCGCTTGCTTAGTCGAGAGGGTGAGCCCTGCCTTTCTGTTCGTTCCGCATTCTTCCGGAGGCGTGCGCAAGGGTATCCCTGATCCCTTGGACGAGTTCGATTGTGGCAGCAAACAGCGCAACTGCCGAGAGCAAACAGAGGTAGAAGCCCGCAACCGGGCGTTGGCGAGCGGCCATGAGCAAACCCCTGATACTGGTAACAAACGACGACGGTATTCAAGCGCCGGGGTTGCAAATGCTGGCCGAGGCACTCCGGGAACGGGGCGACGTGTGGGTCTACGCCCCCGACCGTGAACAGAGCGCCGTCAGCCATGGCGTGTCGCTGCATCGCCCGCTTCGCGTGGCGGAAGTGCGGCCGCAATGGTTCATGGTAGACGGAACGCCGGCCGATTGTGTCATGCTTGCCGTCCGGAACTTGCTGAACCGGCGCCCGCAACTGGTGGTTTCAGGCATTAACCCGGGCGCCAACCTGGGAGACGACGTCACGTACTCGGGAACCGTGGCCGGGGCGCGCGAGGGCATGTTGTTGGGCGTTGCGTCGTTCGCGGTATCAGATGTGTCGTACAATCCGAAGCATGCGGACACGGCAGCCCGGGTCGCTGCGAGAATCGCGCAGTACTGCCTCGAACGCGGGTTGCCGCAAGACACGGTGTTGAACGTAAACGTGCCGGATGTGCCATACGAGGAATTGCGGGGCCTGTCGGTCACTCGGCTGGGACGCCGCGATTATAAGGACGAGATCATTCGCCGCATGGACCCCCGCGGCGGCGTGTATTACTGGATTGGCGGCGCCGAGCCAAGCCACGTAGCGGCACGCGGCACGGATTTCGAGGCGATTGAAGAGGTCCGGGTAAGTGTGACGCCGATACACCGGGACGTAACGAACCAGGGCGCGATCGCCGCCTTGGCCGGATGGGATGTCGCGCTGTGAAAGAGCAACTTGTCGAGTTTTTCACCAGCCAGTTTTCGCTGCCGGTAGCGACCGTGTTCCTGGCCACGCTGCCCATTCTGGAATTGCGCGGCGCGTTGCCGGTGGCGATTTTGTGGAAAGAGCCGTTACCGTTGTGGCAGGCGTATCCGCTTGCGGTGTTCGGGAACATGCTTCCCATCCCGTTTATCATCTTCTTGCTGCAGCCGATCACGGATTTCGTGCGGAAATGGGAACGTGGCGAACGGTTTGTTGAATGGTTGTTCGCCCGCACGCGTCGGAAAGGCAAGAATATCGAAAAGTACGAGTTCTGGGGTTTAACGGTTTTTGTGGCGATTCCCCTGCCGATGACCGGCGCGTGGACGGGCGCCATGGCGGGCCATTTGTTCGGGTTAAAGTGGTACAAGACGTTCTTCGCATGTTTCTGCGGCGTGTGCATCGCCGGAGTGGTCATGTCCGTGTTGGCGATCTTCGCACGGGAACTGTTTGTGCAGCTGTTCGGTCTGGGATGAACCCCGGCCGGTCAAGTACTTTTGTTCGGCGCCTTGGGGCGCGCGATTAACCGTAGAGTCAGAAAAGGAGTAACGAGACCAATGTGTGGAATAGTGGGGTACATCGGAGATAAGCAGGCGACCGAGATCATCATGAGCGGCCTGCACCGGCTTGAATACCGCGGGTACGACTCCGCCGGCGTGGCCGTCGTTAAAAACGGCAAGCTCGAATGCATCAAGAGTCTGGGGAAATTGAAGGTGCTCGATGCGAAACTGGAAGAGACCCCGCTGGAAGCGCCCATCGGGATCGGCCACACGCGATGGGCCACTCACGGCGTGCCCAGCGAGGTCAATTCGCACCCCCATTTCGACGGCCCCAGGGAGATCGCCGTGGTGCACAACGGCATCATCGAGAATTACCAGGAGTTGCGCGAAAAACTCCAGGCCGAGGGCGTCGAGTTCCGAAGCCAGACCGACACCGAAACCATCGCCCACCTCGTGCGCAAGTACTACAAGGGCGACCTGTTCGAGGCCGTGAAACGCGCCCTGCACGACGTCGAAGGCGCGTATGCCATCGGCGTCATCTGCAAAGACCATCCGGACCTGCTGGTCGCCGCGCGTCACGGCAGCCCCCTGATTGTGGGACTCGGCAAGGGCGAGGCGTTCATCGCGTCCGACGTGCCGGCCATCATGAAATACACCCGCAAGGTGCTCTACATCGATAACGGCCAGGTCTGTGAAATCCGCCGCGACGGGTACAAGATCGAGGATCTCAAGGGCAATCCCGTCACGCTCGACGTGAAACAGGTTGACTGGGACGACGCGGCGGCCGAGAAAGAAGGTTTTCCGCACTTCATGTTGAAGGAGATCAACCAGCAGCCCGACGTAATCCGCAACACCCTGCGCGGCCGCGTTACCGAGCGCTCCGAGGAAGTCCAGCTCAAGGACATGAACATCGCCGTCGAGGAATTGAAGGCCTGCCAGCAGATCCACATCGTCGCCTGCGGCACGGCATGGCATGCGGGCATGGTCGGCAAGTATCTCATCGAGAAATTCGCGCGCGTGCCGGTCGAGCTGGATATCGCCTCCGAGTACCGCTACCGCGATCCCATCATCCCCGAACACACCATCATGATCCCCGTGTCGCAGTCCGGCGAAACGGCGGACACCCTCGAAGCCATCCGCATCGCCAAGAGCAAGGGCGCAAAGGTCGCGTCCATCGTGAACGCGGTCGGCTCGAGCGTGGCGCGCGAATCCCACGGCGTCATTTACCAGCAGGCGGGCCCCGAGATCGGCGTGGCCTCGACCAAGGCCTACACCTCGCAGGTAACGTGCTTCGCCTTGTTCACCATCTGGCTGGGTGAAACCCGCGGCAGCATCTCAAAACAAGAAGCCCGCAAGATGATCGCCGAACTGCGCGCCATCCCCGACAAGGTCCAGTGGATCCTCGACAACCAGGAAAACATCATCAACTGCGCCAAGAATCCCAAATACCTCGACACCTATAACGCGCTGTTCCTGGGCCGCAGCTACAACTACCCCAGTGCGCTCGAGGGCGCGCTCAAGCTGAAGGAGATCAGCTATATCCACGCTGAAGGCTACGCCTCCGGCGAAATGAAACACGGTCCCATCGCCCTCGTAACCAACAAGCTGCCCGTCATCAGCGTCGCGGTCAAGGGCGATACCTACGACAAGACCGTGTCGAACATCCAGGAAATCCGCGCCCGGAGCGGCATCTGCCTCAACGTCGCCACCATCGGCGACGAAGACATCAAGGTCCACAGCGACGACATCCTCTGGGTGCCCGAGTGCTATGAGCCTTTCAGCCCCATCCTGGTGGCCGTCCCACTCCAGTTGCTGGCCTACTACATCGCCGCCAACCGCGGCTGCGACGTTGACCAGCCCCGCAACCTCGCGAAGAGCGTGACCGTGGAATAGCCGCTGCAACCCGCATCTCAAATCCCGGGCCGGCGTCCCGAGCGAGGGCGCCGGCCCGGTTGTTTTCGGAAACAGAGGGAAGGTTTCCGCCCCGTGCTTGAAGACGGCCAGCCACGCGTTTCGCGTGGCTCAGCCCTGGGGATAGCGAGCCATCCCCCTCTCCAGCCCCGCAGGGGCGGCAGAAGCTTCTCCTCACCGCAGTCACATGAATCATGAGCAAGATGCTCATGACGCCTTCAAGCACATACGTCCCTTGCCTGCGTTCTTTAGATTGGAGACCTGCCGGTCGCACGAGTGGCTGGGTCAGGAGACCCCGCCACAGCGGAGGTCGCAGGAGTGGCCGGGTCGGGAGACCCCGCCACAGCCAGCTTCCGCCCGTTC